>CALUTF010000018.1 GCA_944323595.1 Candidatus Gastranaerophilales bacterium
GAACCTGTTGTATTAACCGATATTCAAGGTATTGAAGACTTTTTAGGCGATATGGACTTTAAAGTTACAGGTAATGACACAGGTATCACTGCGCTTCAAATGGATATGAAAGCAAAAGGTATTGCAAATGAAACATTACGCCGTGCACTACAACAGGCAAAAGAAGGCAGATTGCATATCTTAGGCGAAATGAGAAAAGCAATAACAGAACCGGGACCGATGTCACCTTATGCACCGAGCATCACAACAATGACAATTCCTGTTGAAGATATCGGAACAGTAATCGGACCTGGCGGAAAACAAATCCGTGCAATCATTGATGCATCAGGTGCTGAAATCGATATTCAGGATTCAGGTGTTGTAACTATCACATCTAACGATCAGGAAGGCGCTGAAATTGCAAAACGCATGATTAGAGATTTAACTTTCAAACCTGAAGTAGGAATGATTATCAAAGGCAAAGTTGTAAGAATCATCCCGATAGGCGCGTTTGTTGAACTTGGCGGCGGCAAAGACGGTATGGTTCATATCTCTCAAATCTGCAATGAAAGAATTGAAACTATCGAACCGCACGTAAAAATCGGCGACGAAGTTATCGTTAAAGTTATCAAAATTGATGATAAAGGCAGAGTTAACCTCACGATGAAAGGGGTAACAGAAGAAGAAAAAGCAAACCTTTTAAATCAGTAACACCTAAAAGAAATCTATTAAAACAAGCCGGATATAATTGCATATCCGGCTTGTCTGTTTAATAAACCATTTTATTCTACAGGCCCAAGTTCTGTTGTTTTGTATGTTTTATCGTTAAATCTGATTTTCACCTGAGTTCCGTCAGGTTTAATGCGGATACCCTCATAGATTCCGTCACCAACTCTTGTTAAATCATCATCACCCCATGAGCCTTTAGTTTTTATTTTTTCAACAACTCCGTTATTGTACAATTCGGTGTTTTCATATCCGTCAGCGCCTTTATAATTATGCTCTATTTTTTTGCCGTTTGCATCAAATTTAGAATTTGTTTCGCAGATAAATTTGCCATCTTTATCAAATCTTGTTTCTTTTACTACATTATTTTGAGAATTATACTGATATTCAGTAACCATTCCGTCAGAATAAACTTTCTTTTCTGTTTTGACTACTTTGTTATAATCAACTGTAGCATTTGCAGCATTTTTTCCGGTCTGCTTTGATTCATCAACAGGCTTTGCTGCCGGTTTACTTTCTGCCGGTTTTACTTCAGGAGCTGCCGTTTGCTGTGTTTTAGAATTTTTAGCTGCTATTTTGTAATAAGTTGATTCCCCTGTTTTAATAAGAATATATTTATTAGTAGCAATCAAATCAATACCCAGCATGTCAGCTGTTGATTTGAGAGTTTGGATATCTCCTAAATCTGCTTGATTCAAATCTTTGACAAATGATTTTACAAGCTCAGGATTTCTAGGATTTCCCTTGAGTAAATCAGTAATCATAGGTTTCCAATCACTCTGTGTTTTCAACTCTATGGCTTGATCTACAATTGTTGTATACTTAGGCTTATTTTCAATTTGTGGTTTAGTTTCCGGCTTAACTTCTGGTTTTGCTTCCGGCTTAGCTTCTGGTTTTACTTCCGGTTTTACTTCTGGCTTAACTTCTGGTTTTGCTTCCGGCTTAGCTTCCGGCTTAACTTCCGGTTTTACTTCTGGCTTAACTTCCGGTTTTGCTTCCGGCTTAGCTTCTGGTTTTACTTCTGGCTTAACTTCTGGTTTTGCTTCCGGCTTAGCTTCTGGTTTTGCTTCCGGCTTAGCTTCTGGTTTACCTTTCGGTTTACCTTGATTTTCAACCATACGTTGTCCTTTATTAGCACCTGCTCTAATTGTCAGGAATGCAGGGATTGCCATACCTGCTTCTATACCGCCGTCCCAGGCCTGTTCCATACGAGCTTTTGCTTCTTCTTCCGTGGTTGCATCGTAATAACCTTTTGTGCCTTGAATTAAATTTTTGCCGCCATTATATGTCATATAACCGCTTAAACCAAGACCGGCAGTTTTTGAAAGTCTTGCAATACTGTTTACTAATTTTTTACCACCACCCAATTTTTTGGTAATAGGAGCTGCTAAAGCTAAACCGGCAATGGTACCAAGCGTTGCCCCCGTTCTTTTCCAGCTAAAACCGTTTTCGTCACAGAACATATTTTTTACAAAATTCTTACCGCTTTTTGCTCCGATTTCACCAATTTGGTTCCATGAAAGTTCATAGCGTCCCTGCGTTTTTTCTTCAGGTTGTTGTTCCTGCGCACTTAAAGGTTTTTGTGCCTGTTTCGCAGCTTCAGCCGCCGCAATATCTTCCGGAGTTGCGACGACTACTTCTTCAGGTTCATTTATCTGAACACCCATTGATTGATACAAAGAGGTCATTTCTTCTTGTGTAAATTCTATATTTTGATCAGGATATACAATATAACTTGTTTTCCAACCATTGCTTGTTTTATCATTACCGCCGCGGAAAATTGGTGCTTGATTATTTTTTAAACGTTCTTCCTGTATTTTATCAAGAGTTTCTAATGTCTTTTGCCATTGAGAAAGAGTAATTTTTCCGTCTGACATTGTTGCATACGGATTTTCTTCTACTAACTTTTTCAAAGCATGCGTAATCCCGTAAGGTTTGGAAATAACAATTCTGGTGTTTCCTTGAACTTGTAAATCTGACATAATAAATTCCCCATTTTAACTTAAATTTCCCCGTTATAATATATAAGTTTTTTTATATAAAAAGAATTTACTTTTTTTTGAATTATATTAACAAATATTACAAGTTGTTATAAAAAACACAAATTAACTGGAAATAATACGCATATATTTTTCTAGAAGCACCTGACGTAGCACAGGTTCATTGATATAAGTTCTGATGTTATCAATATCGCAAGCAAGCGAACAAAACATAATATTGGCATGATTTGACAACAAGTCTTCCAGCATTAATGCGCACTGCACATCTTTAATAGCCTGCGAGACATCAGGTTTGAGTAGCAGTTTCGCGGAGCCGCCATATTTATCAACAAATTGTGTTGACTTCAAATCTTTACTAACACGTGACTTAATATTAGGATGTGCTTGAATATTGGCTGCTAACAGTCTCAATATTTCACACTGATAGTCATATTGTGACGGAATACTTTTTTGCAAATCCATTCTTTCAAGATAAGATATAAGTTCACTATAAACCCTGTTTATTTCATTGCTTTTTTTTATCGGCAGCAGGTAATCCGCATAATTTCGTTCTAAATCCTGTCGTTCTTTTGGTGACCATTCATCAATATGCAAAGTATCTGTAGCAAAAGACAAAAGTCTTTGAGTATCAAGCAATAATAATTCAGCATATTTATCTGGCAGACCGGTAAGGATTTGTTCTGCAAAAGCAATGTCATTTGCTCTGAGTAACTGAGGATATGCAGTATTAAAATCACGGTTTATTTCAGCAGATATTTTTCTGTAGACATCTGGCGGCATAAATTTAGATTTAGCGTAATCAGGCACTTTTGAGAGAAGTGCGATTGATTCTTTATAATCTTCCGACGCCAGAGGGGATTTAAGCATAAAATTAAGATACTTATTAACAAAACCTCTCGGAAGTAATTTTATTTCCTGTCTGAGAGCGTTTCCGAATTCTTCATCAATTTTCAAGACAAAAGTTATTTTATTTCCGTCCGGAGAATCAAATTGATAAACTTTTGCCCCGTTTTTAATTGCAAGCTCTCTAAGCAGAGCATCAGGATCTATATCAGGCTTATCCTGAATTTTTTCTTGAACAACTACTTCTTCATCGGACGGTAAAGAGGCAAATAGTTCTTCATATTCGAACTGAATCCTATCATGCTCTTTTTGCCGTGCAATTCTGTTCGGCTTTATCGAATGCGCATAGTCTAACAAGTCCTGAAATTCTTCATTATTACCGTCAGCACCGTACGCATCCATGAATAATTTTATTGTGTCTTTCATTGCTGTAGAACGCTGCGTTTTTATAAACGGATCACTGTTCCAGTAATCTTCTAATTTTGTTTTCTGGGAGGCAGTCAAATTTTCATAATTTTCCCAGAAATCTTTCATTTCTTCTGAGGCATGAACTTTTTCCAGAACAATGGCATTTATTTCTCCAAGGTATTTTGTAACAAATGAATCTTTAATGCCATCTTTAATATTACGTTTTTTCAATTGTTTTTTAGTTTCTTCAAGATTACCTTTACCGCTTATTAAGGCGTCTGAAAGTTTGTCAATTTCCCAGTCCTTAACATTATCAAATTTCTTTTTAACAGGTTCGGATTTTACTGCAGATTTCTGGACAGAGTTTTCCTTATGCTGAATTCTGGAATCAATAGCTTTGCGCGGTTTATATACGTATGGGAAGTCTTCACGGGTCGCAACAAATGAATTCCAGAACGCTGTATTCGGGTATTTAATTCCAAAAGCTGAAAGTGTACGGTAATCAATAGGACTTAAGCCCTTATAGTGTACGGAAATGTCTTTTTGAAAATCTTTATTAATTTCTTTCAGCGTTTTGCCCTCAATATAAATCTTTTTAAGAATATATAGTCCTAAATTATCCTGTCCATTCTTGAATAAAGATTTATCTTCCTGTTTCATCAAATCAATTTCGGCAAGGACACCCGTGCGGGATTTAATCGCCGGTTTATCTTTTAAATTAGCGAACAATTTTTCTTCAGGATAGACAAGCTTTACCTGTTCCAAATTTTGCACACCGTTAAGGTCAGAAAATACCAATTTCATCATCTGCGCCGGCGGCATGTTTTGCCGGTCTTCGTAATCGTCAAACAAATAATCTTTCATTGTCTGAGGCATACCGTTTCTATTAAAATCCTGTTCAAAAAAATTGGCAGGAGTTCTGAAAAGACGTGCTCCAAATGTAATATTATAATCCTGATAATATGGAGGATTATAATCTGCTATCGGATTTGTACTGTTGTTAATTTTATTTTTGTTTAATTGCGGTAAATGTGTGCGGGTAAATTGTATATTATTTATTTTTTCAATTTGCATGCTTTTTCCTTATTCATCGTGTATCCACTATTTTAAAACAAAAGAAAAATATTTTTGCTAGCATCTGTCTAGGTTTTATGATAAACTTTACATAAAGTTATAGAATTGAGAGGATTAAGTATGTTCAATATTATCACAATCGGCAGCGCAACAATGGATGTATTTGTAGAAAGCGATGATGCCAATATAGTTTCAGTTTGTACTAAAAATAAAAAATCAGAATTTATGAGTTATCCATACGGTGCAAAAGTTGAAATTACGGATTTTGATTCGCAAGTAGGCGGAGGAGGAGTTAACACTGCAGTGAACTTTGCAAACCTTGGATTTAAAACCAGCGTTATCTGCAAAATCGGCGATGATATCTACTCTGAGGGTATTCTGAAATCCTTTGAGAATAAAAAGAATATTGATACTTCAAATATTATTCAAGATCCTAATGTAAGTACAGGTTTTTCAATAATTCTCACAAGCTTTCAGGGAGACAGAACCGTTCTTGCACACAGGGGCGCAAATGCAATGATTAAAAAATCCGATATTAATTTTGATGCAATAAAAAAAGCAAAATTTCTCTACATTGCACCGATGAACGGTGATAGCACCAAAGTTCTTGATGATATCGTAAAATTTGCAGACGAAAATAACGTATTTGTTTGCTTTAATGCAGGAACATCAAGCATAAAACGTGGTTTTAACTACATCAAAAAAATTCTTGAAAGTGCTGAAATCGTTGTAATGAACAGAGATGAAGCATCTATGTCTACAGGTATACAAATAAGACCTGACACAAGAACAGAAAAATTTTCTGAAGAAAAAATTCATCCGGACTTAAAGGCTATATTTAAAAAATTAAAAATCGGTGATACACAAATTATTGTAATCACAGACGGAAGCCACGGTGCGTATGCATATGATGGAGAACATTACTATTTCTGTCCGGTATACGACGGCCCTGTAGTATCAACTCTCGGTGCCGGAGATGCTTTTGCATCAACTTTCTGTGCAGCTCTCGGTAAAACAAAGCTGGATATAGGGCGTTCTTTGATGTATGCATCTGTAAATTCAGCGGGAGTAGTTTCTGAATTCGGAGCAACTCAGGGGCTTAGAACATTTAAACAAATTGAAGAAATGCTTCAGGCAAGACCTGAATATACATACGAAATTTTGGAATAACAATTGTTAAGAAATCCCATCATTTCATTTTTTATAGTATAATCTCATTATAAATATTTGATTTGTAGGAGAGAAATATGGGATATAAAATTTTAGCCAAAAAGGAAATTTGTCCGAACCAGTATGAAATAAAAATAGACGCTCCTTACGTTGTAAGGAATGCAAAAGCAGGACAATTTATAATATTCAGAGCCACGGAAAACAGTGAACGTGTACCTTTAACTATCGCTGATATTGATAAAGAAAAAGGTGAATTAACTCTGGTATTTATGGCTGTAGGATATTCAACAAAACAGCTTGCGGCATTAAACGTAGGAGATGAAGTTCACGATATAGTAGGACCCCTGGGGCAGCCGACACATATTAAAAAATACGGAACCGTTGTATGCCTTGCCGGAGGCTATGGAGCGGCTCCATGCTATTTAATTGCTAAGGCTTTTAAAGAAGCAGGAAACAAAGTATACATGATTATGGGTGCAAGAAATAAGGATTTAATTTTCTGGGCTGACAAGATGAAAGACGCCTGCACTGAATTATTCATAACAACAGATGACGGTACTATGGGTGAAAAAGGTTTTGTAACACAGGTTCTTGAACGTCTGATGGGGCAGGAAAAAATTGATTACGCAATAGCCGTTGGTCCTATGCCAATGATGAGAGCAGTGGCGGATTTAACCCGTAATAAAGGAATTTATACTGAAGCAAGCATGAACCCGATTATGGTTGACGGAACAGGTATGTGTGGAGCCTGCAGACTGACAGTAGGCGGAGAAGTTAAATTTGCCTGTGTTGACGGTCCTGATTTTGACGCTCATAAAATTGATTTTGATGAAGTTATTAACAGAACAAGAATATATAAAGATCAGGAAAGAAAACGCGACGAAAATTGCAACCTTTTAAAACAAGCAGAAACGTTACATTAAAGGAGATTATAATATATGGCAATTCAAAAAGATATACCTTTCTGCCCGCTGATGAGTGTAGCCGCAAATGTTGATATGGTCTGCACACAGGAAAGATGCGCGTGGTACATAGCAAACGTAAAAAAATGCTCTATGTATTTACTCGGGTATAATGCTCTAATCAGTGCAAACACAAAACAGACAGCAGCGAAAAAATCAGGTTAAATTAAACTATGAAAATTGCAATATGCATCAAACAGGTTCCTGACACAACAGATATCAAATGGACCGAACATAACACAATTCAGAGAGAGGGAGTCGAAAGCATCCTTAACCCTTATGATGTATACGCGATTGAAGCAGCATTAAAAATTAAACAAAAAGATACTAATGCTGAACTTACTGCTCTCACAATGGGTCCTGCACAGGCAGAAGAAATTTTGAGAAAAGCAATATCTGTCGGCGTTGACAGGGGGTATTTAATATCTGATAAAAAATTTGCTGCAGCTGACACATACGCAACAGGTTCGACGCTCTCTGCCGCAATAAAAAAAATTATACCTGATTTTGATATGATAATTTGCGGACAATTTGCCATTGACGGAGATACCGCGCAAACAGGACCGACTGTTGCGAATATGCTGAACATCCCGCAGATAACCTATGTGAAAGAAATCGAAAGCTTTGACGAAAAAACAGTAACAGTCTTGAGAGAAGTTGAAGACGGGGTAGAAAAATTAACCGCGGAATTTCCGGTACTGCTCTGCCTATTGAAAAAAGAAGACGAAGAGCCGACAAGGGCTAAAATTAACGGAATAATTAATGCAAAAAATGCAGAAATTACAACTTTGACAATGGATGATATCGAGCTTGCTCCAGAACGAGCCGGGCTGAAAGGTTCTCCTACATACGTAAGCAAAGCTTTCCGACCTATTCAGAAGCATCGCAATGTTCCGCCGACAGAAGCTTCTCCGGAAAGTCAGGTGATTTTTTTATACAACAAACTGCATGAATTAGGAGCGTTTGACAATGAGTAAAGGTATTTTACTATACGCAGAACTTACAAGATACAGTGAAGACGGACAATACGTTCATCCTGTATTTTTTGAACTGGCGGCTAAAGCTAACGAATTATCAAAAAAACTTAATGATGCTCCGATTTATGCAATACTTTTAGGAAGCAAAAACCTTGTTGAAAACTTTAAAGAGGGATTTACCGAAAATAATATTGATACGGTTTATGTTGTTGAGGATGAAAGATTACAGGATTATTCAACAGAATACTATTCTAAAATCATTACAGATTTAACAAAAGAAATCGATCCTGAAATTTTCATAATAGGTGCAACAACTCAAGGCAGAGATATTGCACCAAGAATATCTTCATCACTGCACACAGGACTTACTGCAGACTGTATAGAATTAGATATAAACGAAAAAGGTCAGCTTGCAGCAACACGTCCGACATTCGGCGGACAGCTTATGGCAACGATTCTATGCAAAAATCAGCCTCAAATGGCAACGGTCAGACCGAAAGTTTTTAAGCCGCTGAAAGAATTTGTAAAAAAAGATACTAAATTTATTACGAAAAAAGCAAATATCGATGACATAGAAAAAAAAGTTAACCTCATTGAATTCCTTAAAAATCCGGAAAAAGAAGAAAGTGCACTTGAAGATGCAGAAATCATTGTTGCGGGTGGACGGGGAATGAAAGATTTAATGGGATTTGAAATGTTAAAAGAATTTGCGTCACTGTTAAATGCAAAAGTCGGCGCAAGCCGTGTTGCCGTTGAAATGGGGCTTGCAAGCCATGAAATGCAAATCGGTCAGACCGGAAAAACTGTTACTCCCAAAATCTACATAGCCTGCGGCATATCCGGAGCACTGCAGCATACTGTAGGTATGACTGGTTCCGATAAAATTATTGCAATTAACATTGATAAAAATGCACCTATCTTTGATATTGCAGATATAGCTATTGCAGGCGATGTGTTTGAAATACTTCCAGAACTTATTAACATGATTAAAAAATAAGGATAAAGCACTGACAGACTCAAATTTCTGGAAAGATTTACCATAAAATTTTTCTGTGTTAAAATAAATCAGTAAAAAGCAAAATACAGAGAGGATATTATGTCAAACACAGTTGTAGTGGGCGCACAATGGGGCGACGAGGGCAAAGCCAAAATTACTGATTTACTGGCTAAAGATGCAGATTTAATCATAAGATATCAAGGCGGCTGCAACGCCGGACACACAGTAGTTGCCGATAATAAAACCTACAAATTTCACCTGATTCCGTCAGGAATATTATATGAAGGTAAAGTTTGTTTTATAGGTGCCGGTACTGTAATTCACCCTGAAACATTCGAAAGAGAAGTTAATGAGCTTATTGAACAGGGGATTGACGTTAAAAATCTGAAAATTTCTCCGCTTGCGTCAATCACAATGCCTTACCACATAGAAGTTGACGGCTACTCTGAAGACACTGCAACTAAAGGCAAAATCGGAACGACAAAAAAAGGCATAGGCCCGACTTACACTGACAAAGCAGCACGTATGGGCTTAAAAATTGAAGATTTATATTCTCCTGAAGCCCTGAGTGAAAAACTTGACGTAATTCTTCCTCTAAAAAATAAAACTCTTGAAAAAGTTTACGGATTACAGCCATATACAAAAGAATGCATAACAGCTCTCTGCGAAAAATACGCGCAAATTTTCAAGCCTTATGTATGCTATGACTGGCAGGAACTTCTGCATGAATCTAAAAAAGGGAAGAATATTCTGTTTGAGGGCGCACAGGGCGTAATGCTTGATGTTGATTACGGAACATATCCTTTTGTAACAAGTTCAAACCCGATAGGCGGCGGAGCCTGCACAGGAAGCGGCTATGGTCCGACTATGATTGATGAAGTTATCGGTGTTTCAAAAGCCTACGTAACCCGCGTCGGGGAGGGGCCCTTTGTAACTGAACTAAAAGACGAAACAGGCGACAAAATTCGTAATATAGGACATGAATTCGGTACAACTACAGGAAGACCGAGAAGAACCGGCTGGTTTGATGCAGTAATTGCAAAGTACGGAGTTCTTGTCGGCGGTTTAACAGCAATGGCTTTAACCAAAATTGATGTATTTGATGATTTTGATGAAATTAAAGTCTGCGTAGCATACAAAGATACACGCGATGGAAAAGTTTACAAAACATACCCGACAGATGTCTATATGCATAAATATCTGGAACCGGTATACGAAACCCATGCCGGCTGGAAAACTGATATTTCAGGAATAAAAAAATATGAAGATTTACCTGAAAATTGTAAAAAATATCTCGCAAGATTAGAAGAAATTTTTGAAATACCTATATCAATAGTTAGCGTAGGACCGGATAGAGAACAGACTATTTTTAAAAATTAAATATTCTTTACAAACTGACAATTTTTTAAGCACTTATGTTTTAAATAATTATAAGGTAGAAAGGAAAACTTCGTGCTAAAAATTAATCCGCTTACCCCTAACACGGAAACAGGACAGGTTAAAAATAATTCAAAAATAAAATTTCAGGGGACAGAACCTGCAATACAACAACCGCAGGTTAACGCACCTATGAATGTAACTCCTGACTACAACGTTAAAAAACCGATGGCTTACCAGCAGCTTGATGATATTGAACTGGCTTTCGATAAAAAAGCAAAACAATACAAACTTGCAAACGGTCAGCGTGTAATCATTTTTCCTAAAGAGGGGCGGACTGTTCTGAAAACCTACGTAAACACTGGCTCACTAAATGAACCGGACAATAAAAGAGGAATAAGCCATTTTATTGAACATAACCTCTTTAACGGCTCTGAAGGACTTGAAGCAGGTGAATTTTTCAAAACGGTTGATAATATGGGGGCAGACACCAATGCCTCAACAAGTTTTTCTATAACTGATTATTTCATAACTGCAAATCATCTGAATGATGAAAATTTTGAAAAACAGATGAAAATTCATGCCGCAATGCTTGAATCTCCCCTTTTTCTGCTGGATAAACTTGAAAAAGAAAAAGGCGTAGTTAATCAGGAAATTAATATGTACATGGGTTACAGCGACAACCTTGCCGTGAATAACACCATTAAAAACTTGTTTAATATCAAAACAACGTCACCTGATTTGATTGCAGGAACAACAAATAATATAACAAATCTCACAAGAGAAGATGTTGTAGAATACTTCAACAACAATTACTATCCTGCCAATATGGTAACTGTAATTACAGGGGAAGTAGATCCTGATGAAACAATGAAACTGGTATCTAAATATTTCACATCAACCAGACAGCCCTCTCAGGCAAGATTACATGAAAAATTAACACCGATTGATAAAACGATAAGAGAAGATATAATCTCTGACAAAGCAAAAGCAACAAGTATTATAATGGGATTTCAAGGTCCGCAAAACAACTCTGTTGAAGAACAAATTTATCTTGATGCAGCAATAAAAATTTTAACAAACAACGACACCTCACGCATTAACAAGCATCTTGATAAATATAATACAGAAACATGGATAACTCAGGAAAGACTGGGAACAAAACCGGATTCTCCTACAGTGCTGCTTTGCGCAACAGATACAACAGAAAAAAATTCGGAAAAAGTTCTCAATGAAATATATAAAGGACTTCAATCATTTAGTTCACTGGCACCAACGGAAAAAGAAATGAAAACCGTCAAAAAAAGCCTGCAAAAAAGGCTTTCAGAATCATACGAATATTCATTCGTTATAAACAACCAAATAGGTTCTGCAATGCTTAATAACAAGCCTGACAGTCTGAAAAATTACGAAAAAATCGTTGAAAATATGACCCCGCAGGATATAGTAAATGCGGCAAAAAAATACCTTGATGTAACAAAAACAGCAATTACCGTAATGCATCCGGACTCTGCTAACGAAAGCAGTATAAAAAATAACTATAATAATTCAGTATCATTCACAGGTGCTGTTACAACAAAAGAAGCTTCAAATATCCTTGATACTCAAAAAGTAAATCAGTACAGGCTTGATAATAATTATCATGTCGCGTTAAATAACACAGATAGCCGCAAAGCTGATTTTGCAATTCAATTAACTCTAGACAATATGTCGCCACAAAAAGCCGCCGCAACATATGTTCTTGATGAAATGATTAAAGAAGGGACAATGAATCAGGCGAAACATGAATTTAATGAAAACCTCGACGAGAATGCAATCACATTTAATATAGGTTCCTACTACGGCGGGATAATAGCAGACAGTAACTGCAGTGCTGCAGATTTACCGGAAGCACTGAAAGCATTTTCTGAAGTTTTGACAGAACCAAGATTGACTGAAGAAACGCTGCAAAAAGCTAAAGATAATATTCGCACCTCAATTTCTATACGTGAAAAAACACCTTATGACAAACTGGACAAAGAAATATATAAAAATCTTCCGCAAGGTATAACAAGCGATGATATCCTTGA
This sequence comes from Candidatus Gastranaerophilales bacterium, assembly GCA_944323595.1. GTDB lineage: Bacteria > Cyanobacteriota > Vampirovibrionia > Gastranaerophilales > Gastranaerophilaceae > CALUVN01. The sequence goes on from CALUTF010000018.1 coordinate 12,583, forward strand.
ATCATTAGACAGCATTACACTTGATGATATCAAAAAACTTCATCAGGAAATTTTAGATAAAAGTATCGGAACCGCAGTTATTTCTGCGCCGTTTGAAAAAATGCCGGAGTTGAAAAATACCGTATTTGAAAATATATCTAAACTCCCTAAAGTTCAGGAGCACAAAGTACTTTTTAAAGATATTTTTGAACCAGTGAATGAAACAAAAGTGCTGACTGAAACTTACAACAAAAATCAGGCGGAAATTGTAGAATGTTTTAAATTTAAAATCAATAAAAACATGAAAGATGAAATGGCAATAAAACTTCTGAGCCAAATTCTGGGTGGCGGCTCCTCTTCCAGACTCTTCAATGACCTGAGAGAAGAACAAAAGCTCGCATACTGGGTTAACAGCAATTACAACACGAATGATAATATCGGGACTTTCACTCTCAGTATAGGTACCACAACCGAAGACAAAGAAGCCGGTATTAACTCTTATGAAAATATCGAAAAATCAATCAACGGATTTAATCAACATATCCAAAAACTTCTAACAGAAAATGTCACAGAAGAAGAATTAAATGCCGCAAAATTAAAAATGAAAGACTCGTTTTACGACACAAAAGAAGGTCAGGAATGTAAAACAAATCAGATTATAGACGGAATAAGCGGTCACTATGGAATAGATGAAGTTAATCAAAAATTCAAAATGATAGACGAAATTACAGTTGAAGATATAAAAAATGCAGCAAATTATATTTTTCAAAACAAACCAACATACTCTTTAATCGCAACAGAAAATACATTAGAAGCCAATAAAGAGTTCCTGAATAGTCTGTGCGCATAATAATTTACCTTTCGATTTTCCCAATGAAAAAGGTGCACAGGCTAAAAAACACCGGCCCATAAAAGAGCCGGTGTTTTTAATATAAAAAATTAATGATTTACACGCAGGCAAAAATATTTTGCGCGTTTTCATCAATAACAACTTCAGTATCATTCAAATAAGTTGCTTTGATTTCAGCCAAATCTCTTGCTGTCAAAGTTCTTGGAGAAGTTTCTTTTAAAGAATGATCTCTCAATAAATATGACGGGTGGAAAATAGCCATAGCTTTGTAATCTTTTCCGTCAACATTGATATCTAACCATTGACCGCGGAGTTTAGAAATTGTAGTCTTTTTATCTGTAGGATAGAATTCTTTCAAAGCAGTTGCACCGCAAAGAATAATTGCTTTAGGATTGATAATATCAATTTGTGCATTTAAAAATTTTCTGCAAGCAGCTTTTTCTTCATCAGTCGGAACTCTGTTTTCAGGCGGTCTGCATTTTACGGTATTAATCATATACAAATCATTTTCACGAGAAATACCTGCATTTTCCAAAAATTCATTCAATAACTGACCTGCGCGGCCTACAAAAGGAATACCTGTTAAATCTTCGGTTTCACCCGGAGCTTCTCCTATTAAAACAATTTTTGCGGTAGACGGATTTCCGTCAGAAAAAACTACATTTGTGCGTGTTTTTGCTAACTCGCAGCCTTTGCAGCTTTCACATTTTGATCTTACTATCTCCAGGCAATTTTTCTTCATTGTCTCTCTCCTCTTTTAATTGATTATCTTTAAAAAATCCTACATTATACTTTCTACAATACCTCGTTAATTCTTTCATTACAACATTTGAAAGCAAGAATACTGCAAATAGATTAGGAACTGCCAGGAATAATGTAAACGCATCCGACAAATTGATGATACTTTTAAAGTTCATGGCCGACCCTATTATTATAAACAAACAATAAATAATTTGAAAGGTTCTCGTTGTATTTTTTGAATTACCAAAAAGGAAATTCCAGCTTTTAATCCCGTAATAAGAGCCGCAAAGCATTGTAGACAGGACAAAACAGCTTGCCATGATTGTCAGAAGAATCGGGAAAAACGGGCATACCGTTCCAAAAGCCTTTGACGTAAGTTCAATTCCTGCAAGCCCCGTACTATCAAGATAAGCACCGGAAACAACAATAACAAAAGCTGTTGCAGAACCAACAATAACAGTGTCAACAAACGGCTGGAGCATGGCAATAAAACCCTGTGCGACAGGTTTATTTGTCTTAACGGCAGAAAAAGCAATAGGCGCGGTACCAAGACCTGCTTCATTGGCAAACATGGCACGTCTGAACCCCCATAGCATGCATGCAAACCCACCGCCTGCAACCGCCTGCGGTTTAAATGCTTCTTTCACAATCAAAACAATAGTTTCAGGCAAATGATGTATGTTCATGACACAAATAACAAAAGCTGATAAGACGTATAAAGTACACATAACAGGGGTAACTTTAGATGTAAACTTACCGATAGCCTTAATTCCGCCGATTATTGTCACATAAGTAATAACAGCAACAATAAGCCCGAGTAACCAGCCTCTGTCTGCAAAAAAGCTTGAACTGCCACCTGTAACTTCTGTAATTTGTGTAGTCATAGCGTTAATCTGGAACAAATTCCAGCCGCCAATCATTGCAAGAATACAGCAAACCGCATATATTTTAGATAAGTACGGAGCAATTTTGGATAAATATTTTCCACGCAATCCGCCAAGAATATAATACATCGGCCCGCCGGCAACCGTGCCGTCGTCGTTAAATTTTCTGAACTTAATACCAAGAACAACTTCGGAAAATTTCAACGCCATTGAGAAGAAACCGGCAAGTATCATCCAGAAAATAACCCCAGGCCCGCCAATAGAAACGGCGGCAGCAGAACCAGCAACATTACCGATTCCTGCAGAAGCAGAAATTGTTGCAGTTAAAGCCTGAAAAGATGAAACTTCCCCCTTTTTCTTTCTTACGAAATTGTCCTGATGCTTGTACTTGTTTAATATAAGCTTAAGCCCGTGTTTAAAACCCCATATCCCGATAAACCTTGTCCTGAAAGTAAAATAAAAAGCAGCAATCATTAAAAGCGCCACAAGAAATTCAACCTTAACTCCGTTAATAGTAACGGATGAAAAGATTATCCCTGAAATTTTATCGGCTATGGGCGACAATAAACTGTCAATTAAACAATCTAAACTCATTGTATACTAATTTTAGCATGCACATGGAAAAAGTAAAATTAAACAGTTTGTTTAACAGGAACATCAAGACTATTTGCGTAATTTACAAGTGCTTTAAAAATAAACGGATGCAACTTACCCTCTGCAACATCTTTATGAATAATAGTAAGCGCCTGTTCCTTTGACATTTGTTCTTTATACGGGCGTTTTTCTCTGAGGGCGGAGTACTTATCAGCAAGGGAAACTATCTGCTGGTTCAGGTCTGCATTAAAACTGTTATCAACAAAAGGATAACCGCTTTTCAACTGATTTTGATGATGATAACGGATTAAATTCAAAGTAGTAGTATCAATATCAGTAGTTTTAAGCAACTGATACCCCAATTCGGAGTGAAGATGCATAATATTTGTTTCTTTAGGGGATAATTTGCCCTCTTTATACAAAATTTCTTTCGGAATTAACACTTTGCCTAAATCATGAAGATACGCAGCGTCTTTTACGGATTGCGGATTAACACGGTCTCTAAGTCCGAAAGGAAGGTTTTCAATGATGCCTGATGCGATATCTCTGGCATCTGTACCATGGGTGTTTAAGAGCTCTTTAAGACCTTTGATATTAAGTTCCAGAGGGACAGATTCTTTTTTCAGTATTTTAGAAATTTCAGGATTTTTTTTAATCATATCAATGATTGCAGCTTCTGAAGTATAGCGATTTATAGTTGTACTCTGAAAAGTATCGCCGCTAAGAGTTTCGCCAAAACTTACACGATGACTCCGGTTTGGATTAATAGAATAATTTTGATTTACACTGCCTACACCGAGCAGTCTTACAATATCTATTCCCATTTACACTTTCACACTAATTAACACTACTACCTATATATTTATAAAGTATTTTTTTAATAGAAATTTGCTTTTTTTAAGAGAAATATTAACAAAAGTAAAAATAATGAAATAAAATAAACATTTTTATAATATAAAATCAGAAACCATGAAAAAAACATATAAAATTAGTCTGATATTTACAATTTTGTTCAGCCTGATATACATAAACAAAATATTCATACCTGATTTAATAGTACATAATGAAAACTTTTTATTATGCACTGCTAAATTTTTACTGCTAACCTTTTTATTCTTTAAGTTGATTGCAAATTTGCTGCTTGCATTAGACAGACAGAACCTTTTACAACGCAAATATGCTATAGATTTAACTTTTATCGGGATATTTTTTTTATTGCTTGTAATTCCTATGAGCAAAATTACAAACTTCCACACTTCTTATAACGAAAACAGAAAACTTGCTGCATACAAACATTTCTGGACAAATGGTAATATTATAAATTTAAACTATCCTAAGGACTTTGAAGAGTGGTTTTCTGATAACTTTCGCTTCAGAAATAAAATTATAAGATGGAGAACACAGCTTTTTTATACACTATCTTCAAACCGTTTTGTCGTAAATAATATTTACATATACAAAAAGAATGGTTTCCTACTTGGATATAAAACAAAAGAGCATGCGAAAGCATATTCTCCCAATATAGATAAAAAAATTATCAAAAATTTGACCAGACTACAGCATTTTTGTGATGAACAGAATATAAAATTATACATTGTACTTATACCTCCGGTAAGCTATTACTATAGAGAATATGATTTAAAATTCAAAAAAGCTGCAAAATCTGATTTTACAGGATTAATAAATTATTCGCAAAAACACAATACTATAAAAATTATCTATCCCGAGGAAGATTTCAGAGAACAGGCAGACGGCAAATATATATATTTCAAAACCGACCACCATCTGACAGACTACGGTGCGTATATTTTATACAAAAAACTGATAAATGAAATGAAAAAAGACTTGCCGCTGCTTCGTGTAACACCGTTGAGCGAATTCAAAATATCACAAAATAAAAAAGTCCGTGCAGAGTGGAACAGAGAATACACAAACGGATGGGGGTATATAAACAGCAATATTAACGCACCAGAACTTTTAACAACTGAATATGAATATTATGATTATAAATATCCGGAGAGAATAAAATTTACAGGGAAATATGATACAACAGCAATAAATCCGGACGGGCATTATAAACTTATGCTGATAGGAAATTCTTACGTTGAAAGCATAAAATTTTTCTTACATACAAGTTTTAAAGAGACAAAAAAATTCAGAATTAGCGATATTCCGGCGTTCAGGATAAAAAAATATGAAGACATTGCCAGAACATACAAACCTGACGCAATGATAATAATGTTTCATCTAAAAAGCCCGTTTGCATTTATGTATTAATAAGAATGTAAAATTTTAGCAACAATGTAAAGTAAAAACTAAAAAGTAATAGACAGTAAGAATTTTTAATATAAACTTAACATGTTAAGAATATAAGGGTGGATGAATGATTAAGAAGAGAGTAATTATTTCGATTATCCTGACACTGCTTGCAGTATGGGGAAGTCATAACTACTGGCTTACAAGAAAACCTATTGACATTGCTTTCAATATTCAAGGTGAAAATATTGAGCAGGTTGAAGTCCAATTGAACAAACACAATTCCGACAACTTCAAAAAATGCTACTACCAGAAGTCTGAGGGTGAAATAAAAAATAATGCACACTTGAAGTTTTCATTCAAAAAGCCGTTCGCACCCAAAAGGCTGAAACTATTGATAACACTAAATTCCGCTAAGGGGGGGGGGGGCTCTCTACGGGCTTAACCTCAGGGACGGCAAGCGCAAACTTAATGATTTAGAAAATTTTTCAGCGCAGGGTGCTGATTTAAAAATTGAAAATAATAAACTCTTTTTTAAACCAAAACAAAATCAGTTCAGTATAACTTACGATAAAAATCTAAATGTCAGAGCGAGTATAAAATTCGACATTCTTGTACTTTTAATTATTACGATTGTTACTTATCTTGTTGCTTTTAAATTCACTTCATACCTCGCTGATTTTAAAATCAACAAAAATAAATCGAGGATTGATATTGTTTTCTTGGCTATATTTTTCCTGATTATGTTTATACCGATGATGAGAATTTCCAACGAAAAAACTTCTAAATCAGAAAACAGAAATCTTGCCACTTACAAACCGTTATTCAAAACAAAAGGCGGCTTGAACTTCAACTACGGCAAAGACTTTGACAAATGGTTTTCCGACAGGTTTAATCTTAGAGACAAAATTATTTTTGTACAACATCAGACAAACTATAAAATTAGAACTGATTATGTATCAATGAACAATAAATCCATATTTAAAAGTAACGGATATATTATACACAATTATCCAAATACATTTACACCTTTTACTGACAAGGAATTAGAGCTATATAGCTATAATCTTAATAAATTCAATGAATTCTGTGAGGCGAATTCCATTAAATTGTATATAGTAATTCCTCCGGCTTCCAATTCTTATTGTAAAAAACATATTTTAACTTTTAATACAATGCCAGAGGATAGAATTATTAAACTTAAAAATTATGCTAGACAAAAATATAATTTAGACATCATTTATCCGGAAAAAGAATTAAGAGATAATGAAAATGACGAATTAGTATATTTTAAAACCGATCATCATTGGACAGACATCGGAGCTTACATTATATATAAAGAACTGATTAGTAAGATGAAAACTAATCTGCCATTATTGAGAATTACTCCTATTAATGAATTTCATTCATACAAAAATACATTAATAAGAGCAGACTATCAGCACAAATTTACGCTTGGAGGTGAATATAAACAAGCCAATATAAAAGCACCTGAACTACTTAAAACAGAATATATTTACTATGACTATAAATACCCGCAAAATATCATAATAACAGGAGGAAAAGAACATTTTACTCATATCAACAGGACAGGACATTATAAACTACTTATATTGGGAGATTCATATATGGAAAATCTCACATATTTTCTAAACACCAGTTTCTATAAAATCGAAAAATATAGAACTAATATGGATAATCTAAAGAAACCCAAAAGGAAATATGAATTAGAAATAAAAGCTTATGAAAATATAATAAAAAAATTCAAACCTGACGCAATTATATTAATTAAACACTCAGGAACAATGGATTCCCTAAAAGATATGTATCCACAGGAGGATAACTAATGCTATTTAGTTCAATGACATTTGTATTTATGTTTTTACCGATTGTATGTGCGCTGTATCTGTTGAGCAGCAAACGGTTTCATAACCCTATACTGCTCGCGGCAAGCATCCTTTTTTATGCGTGGGGTGAACCTAAATATCTTGCGATAATGCTGCTTACCATTGTTATTAACTATTTCGGTGCTATTGTCATCGAAAAAGTACACCTCAAAAAACTGGCACTGCTATCTACCGTAGTTCTTGATTTAGGATTTCTAATTTACTTCAAATACTTCAACTTTATTATTGATAATATTAATAACCTTTTCCATGCCAATATCAATGCTATTGATGTTATTATGCCTATCGGGATTTCATTCTATACGTTTCAGGCTATTTCTTATGTTATTGATGTATACAGAGGAGATTGCAAGGCGCAAAAAGATATTTACAAATTGGCACTTTTTATATGCCTTTTCCCTCAATTAATAGCAGGTCCTATTGTCAAATACCACGATGTTGCTGACCAGATTGAAGACAGAGAGGTTAACTTTGATAAAGTAACAGTCGGAGTGAAAAGATTCATAATCGGTTTATCAAAGAAAATGCTTATTGCAAACACGCTGGGTGCGATTGCTGATAAAATTTTCACACAACCCGCAGATACGTTCTCACCGCTTGTCGCTTGGCTGGGAAGTATTTCTTATACCTTACAGTTGTATTATGACTTTTCAGGTTATTCTGATATGGCAATCGGCTTAGGTCTGATTTTCGGATTTCAGTTTATGGAAAACTTCAATTATCCGTATATATCAAAATCCATTACGGAATTTTGGAGAAGATGGCATATATCGCTTTCCACATGGTTTAAGCAATATGTGTACATTCCGCTTGGCGGCAACCGTATAAGCAAAAACAGAACTTACATAAATCTCGGGATTGTATTCCTCCTGACCGGCATCTGGCACGGGGCAAGCTGGAACTTTGTATTCTGGGGCATCTGGAACGGATTTTTCATAATCCTTGAAAAAATGACCGGCTGGCACAACGATACTGATAAACTTCCGGTTAAAATACTTAAACACATTTATACTATATTCGTATTTGTAATTGGCTGGGTTATGTTCAGAGCAGATGATATGGCTTACGCGTGGACATATCTTAAAAATATGTTCGGCATGGTAAAAGTTCATGACATAACTTACACAATGATGTATTATGTGGATAATGTTGAAATTGTAACTCTTATAATTGCAATACTCTGCGCAATGCCAATTTTCAGAAATATGATTCACATAGAAAAAAAACCTGTCAAACTACTTGTTAATATATGGCTTCTGGTGCTGTTTATACTTTCTTCAGCATCTATTGCAGCATCTACGTATAACCCGTTCATATATTTCAGGTTCTAATAAAATATAATCCGCCAGAACAATTATTTGAGGAAGATAGCGAGAGCAGGGCAGAAGCGTGTTCCGAAAATAATTGTTCTTGTGATTGTAACGACAGTCCTTTATAAAATCTTAATAAGATTCCTAACAAAATGCTAACAAAAAGTGTATACAAGACAATAAAAATATGATATTATTCAAATATGGAAAGTGACATTAAAAACGTAATTATATGCGGCATTGGCGCAATAGGAAGCATTTATGCCGACAAAATTCATAACAAAACCCCTGAAAATTTAAGAGTTCTCGTTGACAGAGAAAGAAAAGAGCGTTATATAAAAAATCCCATAATATTCAATGGGCGAGAGCTGAATTTCAATTATATTCTTCCTACCGACAATAATTTTAAAGCTGATTTAATAATAATTGCGACAAAAAATAACGGATTAAATCAGGCACTTGAAAATATGAAAAATTTTGTCAAAGATGATACTATTATCCTCTCGCTTCTAAACGGAGTTACAAGCGAAGAAGTAATAGCTGCAAAATACGGCTGGGATAAAGTACTGCTTGCATTCTTTATAGGGCACAGTGCAATAAGAGAGGGCAGAAATATTACTCACGATGACGTCAATGTCATAAACTTCGGAGAGAAAAATCCCAATACAGTATTATCAGAAAAAACACTTCGAGTAAAAAGATATTTTGACAGTATGGGAATAAATTACAAAATTCCGTCAGATATGTACTATGCACAATGGTTAAAATTTATGCTCAACGTAACCTGCAATCAAGTTTCAGCAATTCTTAGAATGACGTTTGGAGATATGCAGAAAAATGAAGTGTTCAAAAATTTTGCCAGAGAAGTTATGCAGGAATGTGTAGAAATAGCAAAAGCAGAGGGCGTCCAAAATACGGAAACACTTATTCCTGAAACGATAAACCTAATCCGAGGAATGATTCCGGAAGGGAAAACCTCAATGCTACAGGATATAGAAGCCGGCAGAAAAACAGAGGTAGATATTTTTGCAGGTACAATCGTTAAATTAGGGCTTAAACATAATATTCCGACGCCTTACAATAAAATATTAATGGAGATGATTGAGATTATTCACGAAAACCAAAATATTAAGAATCGTGAAATTATAGCTGCAACAAAATAGAATTCAGGCAATTTTTCTATCCCCAAATTGTTATTAATAACATAGGGGAAAATAGAAAGGGAAAAAATGTCTGTACAAATCAGTCAGGAACAACAGTATATCAATGCTGTTATGGCTAAATTACCTGAAATTAAAAACAAAAAAGAACATACCCTTAAAAAGGGTGAAAGTTTATGGTCGCTGGCAAAACAAGCACTGCATCAAAATGCAACAAATCAGGAAATCAGTACATTAATGCTGATGATAGCAAAGCTGAATAATCTGACGACCATAGAAAAAATGAACAATTTAAAAGCATCTGAAAAAATTTATCTGCCGGAAGATTGCGTTGATAAAAACGGAAACATAAAACGTGAACTAAATGCCTCTGAAAAGACGGCTCTTGATGTTCTGCATACCTTGCAAACAGATGAAAATCTAAGGCTTCAGGATCCATTTTCTTATTGTAATCCCGGACGCTTATACCATGTTTACAATAAACACAAATACCCAAGCGGTTTTGTATCACATAGCCATCCCGTCACATCGATAAGCATGAATAAAGATGGAACAATTAAAACTTTGACATTTAATGATAGTAATAAAAAATTTAACCCGTGGGGATACGATTATGAATTGAGAAGCGATGGAACGCTAATAAACAGTTATACCCACAAACCTTGCGGACAACTATCTAAGGAACAAATGGAGGAAATATTAACAACAAGCCAAAATCTAATAGACGAATTTAATAATAAAAATTAAAACTCCTGATTAGAAGATTGCTGATTATAATTAACAGATTGCATACGCATATTTTCAATTTCATTAATTTTGTTGTCAACCTGTTCCTGAACACTTTCATAGTTGATGGAGGAATCTTTAAGATTACCACCGCCGACACCTTTCAATGCGGGCATCGCAAATGCAAATAATGCTGCTATTATTACAAGTGCGATTAACATATCTATTGCGCCAAAACCATTTTTAAACATCAAACACCTCCGGTTACATTTTATTTCGTTTAATAAAAAAAGCAATAGCACTGTCAACATTTTTAGGTGTAGCTAAAGTATTATGTTCTTCAGCACTTTCAGCAACACCTGACTTTACAAAAAATTTGTTATAAATCCAGAGTCCTGAAAAAATAATTACAGAAGAAAGTGCAACACCGCCCATTACTTTTAAGAATTTAAAAATTGCAGAATGCAGCTCTGACGGTGCAGATTCAGGAATGTGCCGGACGATATCGTCAGCACATAAACCTGAATTTACGCTCATAACATATAATATCAAAAATGATGTATAAAAAAGTAATACTTTTTTATTCTTCAGCATTTTCCGCACTCGCTTTTTTATTGCGTCCTCTTTTAGAAGAACCTCTGTTCGGACGTCTTACTTTTTTCTCTTCAACAGGAGCCGTTTCATTAGCTGATTCTATCTGCGCTGCAACTTCAGTAGCCGGCTCTGTTGATGGAGCACTCATCTGAGGTTGTTCTGATTTCTTTTTGGAACCGCGTCTTGATTTTTTATTTGATTTGTTTTTCTCTTCATTTTGCGGTTCTGCAGAAACTTCAGGCGCAGGAGTATCTGCCGGCGTAACCTGAACATCAACCTTAATGTCTTCATTAGGTTTAATCAATGTTTGTGCAACAGGAACATCTTCCTGAATTTGAGGTTGTGCATCCTGCTGGTCTCTGTTTCTGTCAAATTTATTACGTTTATTTTTATTACGGCGATTTTTATTATTTTCGCGTTTTTCTGATTCATTTTGCGCTACAACTGACGGATTTTCAACATTTATTTCAACCGGCTGCATGTCATTTTGAACATCTTCCTGTACAGGAACAGTTTGCTGCTGCGTTTTATTATTACCGTTTTTATTGTTATTCTTTTTAAATGAATTTACAGGTAATTTTAATTTAGCAGCTTTTGCACGGTATTCACCCTCAGCTGTCGGGGTTGCAAAATTAAATTCATTCATAAAGTAGCCGCTGCCCTGACAATGCGGACAACGTTTTGTAAATATTTCAGACAAACTTTGTCCCTGACGGTGTCTTGTCAATTCAACAAGACCAAGATCAGATAACTGACCAACTTGAGGTTTTGCCTTATCAGGTTCAAGCGCGATTTCCAGCTCTTCCATAATCGCAAGTTTATCCGCACGTGAGAGCATATCAATAAAGTCAATAATAACCATACCGCCTATATTTCTCAAACGAAGCTGGCGTGCAATCTCGTGTACTGCTTCAATATTAGTTTTAAGAATAGTTTCATCCTGAGTGGCAGAACTGATAAACTTACCGCTGTTAACGTCAATAACAGTAAGCGCTTCTGTCTGTTGAATAAACAAATACCCGCCTGATGGCATATTAACTTTGATATTCAAAGCAGCTTTAATTTCTTTATGAATATCCATTGCAACAAGAAGCGGTTCTGTACCTTTATACAAAGTAACAGTAACATTTTTATTCATATGCCAGTTTTGAAGAATATTCTGAACTCTGTTCATAGCAAACGGAGTATCAACTATAATTTCTTTAACATCTTCGGTACAGGCTTCACGTATAACTCTATAGAGCAAATCCTGATCACGATAAATAAGATTTGGCGGAGTCATAGTTTCTGCTGCAGTAATTATGTTATTCCATTTTTCAAGCAGAATTTCCAAATCTTCCTGAATATCAGCTTCTGAAACACCCTCTGCTTCTGTTCTGATAATAACACCGACACCTACAGGCTTGATTAAATTCATAATAGCTTTTAATCTGGCACGTTCTTTAGAGTTTTCAATTTTTTTACTAACGCTTACCCCCGGTTCATTAGGCATTAATACAAGGAAACGTCCGGGAAGACTGATTTCCGTAGTAACACGTGGACCTTTATGTCCGGTAGGTTCTTTTACAACCTGAACAATAAGTTTTTGCTTGGGAGAAAGTTTTTCTTTCAACGTACCTTTGCCCATAACATCCTGAGCGTGTAAAAAGCCCATCTTATCTGTACCAACATTAACAAATGCCGCATCTATACTCGGGAGGATATTATCAACGGTCGCAAGATAGACATCACCAAGGAGAACTTCTCCTCTATGAATAAAAAAGTCCGTAACCTTTTGATTTTCCAACACGGCAGCAATATTATCGCGTTCTGCGATAACAATTTTTTTAGTAATCGTATTTTTGTCGCTCATAAAAAATCCTTTAAAACTTTTATAACTCTTCTAACTTTTCGTCAAAGAACCTTGTACGTGTGATAGAAAACTGTGTCTCTTCTGATATAAGCTTCATCAGCACATCTGCACGAAGTGCAGGAATATCCGTTCCTTGACCGGTTTTTAATATTACATATAAACACTCATCTTCAAATCTGTAAGATTTTATTGACGGTTTTATATTAACTTTGTTTAGCAAACCTTTTTTGTTTTTCTTCTCGATAAAAATTTCTTCGGAAGATAAAACCTTATCTGTATCATACTTCAAATTATCAAAATCGTAAAGGTGTGAATTATAAGCAGAAATTTTATATTCTGCCCATTGTACAGTCGTATCAATCGATTTAGCCGATTTATCAATTTTAACAATACTTATAATTTCAGAACCCGCAGGAAGCACTTTCTCCAACTTTAGTTTAAGTTCAGACGTAGAAATATTATCATAAAGTTCAATATCAACAAGCTCCGTAACGCTTTCAGCAAACAGAGGAAGTGCCACCCCCATAGAAACTTTCATTGCCGGATTAAATCCGAGAGAAAACGCTATATTCAAATCAGTTCTAGCCAGCGCCTTAAAGAAAGTATTCTGCCAGTCAAGATGTGAAAAATACTTCAACAGTCCTGTTTTTGTGAGTTTTATTCTGTATCTGAAAAGTTCGCTGTCATACCCGCGGCAAATTTTAGGGTCAACGTGCTCAATTTTTAGATTTTGGGCAGCTTCGCCGGCTTTATATGGTTTTGCCAGAACCTTACGGGTTTTAAAATTCGGACAAACTCCGCAATTAACACAACCTTTTTCGCAGGTCGGGACTATAATATTTTCTTTTGGTGCACTAAATGCGGCATTGTATTCATTCACAAGCCATTCTTTGTTAATGCCGGTATCTATAAAATCCCATGGCAGAACTTCATCTCGTTGATATTCTTTTTCTGCAAGTGCAGAGAGTGAAATTCCGCACTCTTGTGCCGTTTCCTGCCATATTTTTTTATCAAAATATTCACCCCACGCATCAAGATAGCAGCCTTTTTTATAAAGGGATTCAATATATTTACACAAACTATCATCCCCGCGTGTAAGCACAGCTTCAATTTGAGATACAAATTTTTCGTGGTAATTAATTTTTACCCCTTTAATTTTATCTGTTTTTTCTTTCAGATAATGAATATGAGCAGTAACCTCGTCTAAATTCATCTGAGGGCACCACTGGAACGGAGTGAAAGGCTTCGGTACAAAAATTGATAATGTACAGGTTATATCCAGCGAATGTTTCAACTCTTTTTCTTTTTTAATCAATTTTGACTGATATTTAATTTTACTCAAAAGTTCAGCCATCTCGTCCATATCTTCCTGAGTTTCAGTAGGAAGCCCGCAGATAAAGTAGAATTTAACTCTTGACCAGCCGTTTTCATAAAGAGTTAAAACCGCGTCCAGTATTTGTTGTTCGGAAATATTCTTTTTAATAACATTTCTCAATCTCTGGCTGCCCGCTTCCGGAGCAAGTGTCATAGTGGATTTTCTAACACTTTGAACGAGTTCTGCAAGCTCAAGGTTAAATCCGTCAATACGCTGGCTTGGAAGAGATACCGAAACTTTTTTCTTATTGAAATCAACGGCAAGTTCCTTTATAACTTCTTTTATATTGGAATAATCATTGGAAGAAAGCGAAAGAAGCGAATATTCCTCATAACCCGTATTTTTAACAAGTTCTTTTGTTATTTTAATGATATCTTCAGCACTGCGTTCGCGAATAGGAAGGTTAACATGTCCGGGCTGGCAAAAACGGCACATTCTGCCGCAGCCGCGTCTTATTTCAACTATTGCTCTATCATGAACGGAAGAGGAAAAAGGTATAGGATAAGATTTAAGTGCTGTATCATACTCCAATTGATCAATTCTTTTTCTAACTTTTCCGCCGACAGATTTTGCCCAGCGTCCGGAATTTTCGCCCTCAACAAGAGCTTTAATTCGTTCTTTGCGGGGCAAGCCTTTTGTTTTTTCAAGAATTTCACATACTTCAATAATTGAACTTTCTCCGTCGCCAATCATAAAAACATCTATAAAATCCGCAACCGGCAGTGGATTATAAGCACACGGCCCGCCTGCAATCACAATAGGATCATTCTCACTACGCTCATCATTTCTATACGGAATCCCTGACATATCAAGCATTTTTAAAACAGTAGGATACGCAAGTTCATACTGCAAAGAAAAACCGAGAGCATCAAAATCTTTCAACGGGCGTTTGCTTTCCAGTCCGTAAAGAGTTTCCGGCTTAAAATCCGGCTCTGGGGCATAACATCTGTCCGCCATAAACGCGTCCTGCGAATTTACCTGTTCGTAAAGGACTCTAAGTCCCAAATTGCTTATCCCTATCTCGTATTTATCAGGAAATACAAATGCAAAACGGACTTTTGCGTCATCAAAACTTTTATTTTTTGATAAAAATTCGCCTCCAACATATTGATAAGGCTTGTTACAATTAAATAAGGCTTCGTGGTATCTTTCAAAAAAACAATTATTCATTTCAAACTTCTTACGCTAAATCATCAGGGAAATATTTATCAATCTCAATAATAGTCCCGTCAAGCGTATTTTCGTCAAAAGATTTCATAAACTTAAATAAATCTTTATTGGGAACATCATAATTATACAAAACAGTCTCACCGTCATGTGTTCGCATAACCCTTACGATATAATGACATGATTCCGCATATTTCAACAGATGTTCGGGATTAAAATAGTTGCCGTTGGTATCCCTGTCTATTCTTACATAATTGAATCCGGCATAGAATTTAATTTTTTCATTATGCTCTGCGCTGCCGGCTGCATTATGCTTTGAAAAGATATTTATAACCTTACGCTTGATATCATCGGACATTTTAAGATACTTTCTCCCCTTATACTTTATTAAACTATAGGACAAAGTGTCATGTCCATCATGTTAAGAATTTTTACGTGTTTTGATAAATTCAATAATATCAAGTGCCAGTTCTTTTCTTATTTCAGGCGGTGACATACGCAAATATTCCATAGCATGCGAAACTTTGATATTTTTGTCATACCATCTGCGCAAAATATAATTATATTGGTCTTCCAGAGACATCGGAACATCGAAATCCATATCTTTTAATTTATCAATAACATACTCGGCGCATATTGTTTGTACCTCTTCATCTGCTTTTTCCCATTGGGATATAGCAGAACTTACGGTTGCATCCAGATCATACCAGCGTTTAAACATCACTTTCTCCTTATTTATTAATGTTTTTATTTTACCATAAATGTTGTATAATACCAGTATGAAAAAGATAATTGTCTTATTTTTATTAAGCGTATTTTTATTCAATCAGGCGGCAATAGCAGAAACACTGCACGGCGGAATTGAGGAAACCAACACCTGGACAGAACAGCAAAAAGAACTATTTACCGGCGAAGTTGAAAAACTTGAGAAAAAAGATGTTATAGAAATGACGGTTTCACAGGTTCTTGACACTGATTTTTCTGTTGAGGGGGATGAATTTTTTGCGGAAGTAACCTCTGAAGTATACGGAGATAACGGGGTAATATTACCTAAAGGCACAATTGCCCACGGGAAAATTGTTAAAATAGCCGACCCTAAAAGATTAGGACGTTCCGGCTGGATAGAACTGGATTTTGACTATCTTATGACACCTGACGGACGGGAAATTCCAATCGAGGGCAAAATGTCAACAAAACTTCACCCTATAGTTGAAACAACTAAAATTATGGCTCAAGACGTAGGGTATACAGCTCTCGGCGGTGTCGCCGGAGGCTTTCTTGCTTTAAACTGGCTAGGACTTGAAGCGGCTATTGCCTCACAGGGGTATACAGTTTTAGGAGGCGCAGCCGTCGGGGGGGCAATAGGACTCGGGATGGCATTATTACGTAAAGGACACGATGTGCTCATTGCGCCGGGAGATGAGATAAAAGTAAAAATAAACAGCAGTGTCCCGCTTCCTGTATACAAAGATACTGCTCTTATGCAGCACGAACTTTTCTATCCCGGACTTGATATTCATATAAGCGATATCAAACATGAAGAAGACCCGTTTGGCGAAGTTAATACAATTACTCTGACAA
Organism: Candidatus Gastranaerophilales bacterium; assembly: GCA_944323595.1. GTDB lineage: Bacteria > Cyanobacteriota > Vampirovibrionia > Gastranaerophilales > Gastranaerophilaceae > CALUVN01. The sequence continues at coordinate 29,559 of CALUTF010000018.1, forward strand.
TTCTTATCTCAAATATGTCGGATAAAACATTCTCCGGACTTGATATGGCTTTAGTGAATGATTATAACAAAGTATTCCGTCCATCTGTATTTGGTGATACAAAAATCATGTTCCGGCAGATTAAACCTGGAGACAAAGTGGCCGGTCAAATTTCTTTCGCCGTAGATAACGTAAACAGAAAATTCTGGCTTACATTCTATGACAGACGCTACGGCAAAGCGCTCTCAAAAATCTCTATCGACAACGCGTATAGAAAAGTGTCAAAAAAAACAAAACGAAAAAATGCAAAATTAAGACAGAAAAAAAGTAACTTTAAAAAAGAACCGGACTTAATTTATATTGACTAAATGTAAACTTTTGATATACTGTGCTTGTAAAATAATTTTTTTATGTTACAATGTTAGTAATTGATAGACACAATTAACAAATTATGGAAAGTTGAGGAAAAAACGTATGGTGTGCGGAAAGCTCGAAATTGATATTTTAAATTCTTTTTGGAACTTAACAGACTCAAGTGAGGATATTGATATATCTATACAGGATATTGTGGATGATTTATCAAAAAACGGAATAGAACGAGCTTATACAACAATAAAAACAGTCATGGACAGATTGACAGTAAAAAGTATTCTTGTCAGATATAAGGTTGGTAAAAAATTCTTCTATAAAGCGACTATGAGCCGTAATGAAATGGCTATGGAAGCAATAAAAGAAACTGCAGAACAATTCTTCAACGGGAATTACGTTGAAATGATGAAATTTATAGAAAATGAATGCAGTGAATTTTTAGTTAAGTAATGTCTCAATTTGAAGATAGAGTAAAAGTTGCAGAACTTGTCAGAAAAGTACGCATCGGAGATATGTGTGTACGTGAAGCTTTACTTCAGTTTCCTCCGGACAGTGAGGACAGGAGTATTCATGCGGCATATCACGCATTAGTCCATTACGAAGCAGATGAAGATTTGCGAAAGCGCGATGCCTTATATAAAGATGAACAGGATGATTATATTGAATTTATTTCATTTACCCTTGAAAAAGGTGATTCTTTACCGGATAATATTATTAAAAGCTATGACAGATACTATAAATCTGCTCCTATTCCACATGCTCACACGCAAAAAGGATTCTGGAAAGGCTTTTTAAGATTTTTGAATATAGAGGAGAAAAACTGATATGAAAAAGACGTTTTTAACAATTTTAGCAATGCTAATGGTTAGTACATCAGCATTCGCATTTCCTTTTTTAAAAAAAACAACTCCGGCACAACCAGCTGAACTTGTTACAGTGCCGACATTTGCTTCTGAATCACAGGCTAAAAATAAAGTCTGGGTCGGAACTTTTGAACTTGTATGGAATGTTTTGATGGATGAAATTACAAGAGGTCCGGTTAACTTTGTTAACGGCAATCCTCCACTTGCAGATGAATTAAACAAACAAAACTTCAGTAAAGATTTGATTTCTGAAAATTCATACTACACCGCTCACGGGGTTATGACACCATACTTAAAATCTGTTATTGAAACTGCATTGCAACAAAAATTCAATGAAACCAGCGAACTCTTGAAAGGTTTGAACTGGGATGGTGAAAAATATCTCGTTTATGCAATGCTCAAAAAAGACTTTGAATTTATCAATGCTTTTGATGAATTAAAAAAAGAAAAATTCGGAAGTAACAGAACAAAAGTTCAATATTTTGGTATAGACAGGAAGAGCAAAGCGCAATTGAGAGATAATGTCCAAGTTTTATTCTACAATTCTGACAATGATTTTGCCGTAAAACTTTTCACTAAGGATAATGACAAAATTATTCTTTACAGAACTGATGACAACAAATCTTTTGAAACACTGTACAATGAAGTCTTAACAAAACAAAAAGAGTATAAAGGTGACACAAGATTTAATAAAAAAGATAAATTTAAAGTTCCTAATTTAAAATTCAAAACAGACCACGAGTACACAGAACTTGCAGGAAAAACAATTAAAAATACAGATTTTACCATTGACGCAGCACTACAATCTATTGAGTTCAATATGAATAACAAAGGTGTAGAATTAAAAAGTGAAGCAGCCTTAATTATGAAAATGTCAATGCCGCTTCCTGTGGTTGAAGAACCACGTGATTTCTTCTTTAATGACACTTTTGTATTATTCCTGATTGAAAAAGATAAACCATATTTTGCACTCAGAGTAAATGATGCAGCAAGCTTACAAAATAAATAAATAAATAAATAAATAAATAAATAAATAAATGATATAAGAATAAGAAACATTATTTTCAGAACACGCGTCTCACTTCGTTCGCGCTATCGTCTTCAAATAACGTTTCTTATTCTTTTTATTAAAAATATTTGAATAATTATTTTCGGAACCCGTGTCCCATTTCGTTTCCGCTATCGTCTTCAAATAACATTTCTTATTCTTTTTATTAACAATATTTGAATAATTATTTTCGGAACCCGTGTCCCATTTCGTTCGCGCTATCGTCTTCAAATAACGTTTTTTATTCTTTTTATTAACAATATTTGAATAATTATTTTCGGAACCCGTGTCCCATTTCGTTCGCGCTATCGTCTTCAAATAACGTTTTTTATTCTTTTTATTAACAATATTTGAATAATTATTTTCGGAACCCGTGTCCCATTCCGTTCGCACTATCATTATCAAATAACCTTTTTTATTCTTTGTTTTTATTTTGAAACATGTTATAATTCATATATGGCAAAAGTTAAGACAAAATGGATATGTCAAAATTGCGGATACGAAACAGCAGGGTATCTCGGGAGATGTCCGGAATGCGGGAATTGGGGAACATTTACCGAAGAAGTTCAAAATGACATTAAACCGCAGAATATAACTCCACAAGGAATTCTAAACAACACAAAACCAGAACTTTTATCAGATATTCATATTGGAGAGGAAGTACGTGTAAGTACTAATATAAAAGAGTTTGACAGAATTCTGGGCGGCGGCTTGGTTCAGGGCTCTTTGGTTTTAATTGCAGGAGACCCGGGAATTGGTAAATCAACAATACTTTTGCAAACCAGCGGACAGCTCTGCAAAAACGGAAAGAAAGTTCTCTACGTTTCTGCAGAAGAAAGCGCAAGCCAGCTTAAACTTAGAGCAGAAAGGCTTGAAATAAATTCAGATAACCTTTACATCTACCCGCAGACAAATCTGGAAAGTATCAGGACTGAAATTGACAATATGTCACCTGAGATTGTTGTAATTGACAGTATTCAGGCGATTTATTCAGGAACAATTACAAGTACTGCAGGCAGTGTCTCCCAAATCAGAGAATGCTGCAATATATTAATGCAAATAGCAAAAAATCAAAATATTACCATCATTGTTATCGGACATGTAACAAAAGACGGCAATATAGCAGGTCCTAAAGTGCTTGAACACATGGTAGATACAGTAATTTACTTTGAGGGCGACAAATACAAGTCCTATCGAATGCTGCGTTCTATGAAGAATAGATTCGGAAATACTTCGGAAGTTGGTATATTTGAAATGCACAATAAAGGCTTGATAGAAGTTACGAACCCGAACGAGTTATTTTTAAACGAACGCTCTCAGGTCGCAGCCCCCGGAAGTGCAATAATTGTAACTAATGAGGGGACACGACCTTTGCTTGTAGAAATTCAAGCGCTGGTAGGTACAACACCATACCCGACACCGAGAAGAGTAACTAACGGGGTCGATATGAGCAGACTTTTACAGATTCTGGCAGTACTTGAAAAACGTGTCGGACTAAATCTTTCTAAACAAGATGTTTACGTAAATGTAATGGGCGGAATTGACGTTGACGAACCCAGTGCAGACTTAGGTATTGCACTTGCAGTTGCAACCTGCGCTAGAGATGTTGTTGTTGATCCGCAGACTGTCATTATAGGAGAAATCGGTTTGTCTGGCGAAATTCACCCCGTAAACGGAATTGAAAAACGCTTAAAAGAAGCTGTATCTTCCGGTTTTAAAAAAGCTATTATTCCTTACGCGAATAAGATTAATTACGATAAGATTGAAATAGTACCGGTAAAAAGATTAATAGATGCAATTACAGCCTGTATTTCTGCTCCGGCTAAATAAAACTATTTCTGCTTTTGTACGCCGTTAGCATCTTTAACAATAAAAGGTCTTACAAATGCCCATGTACCATACAAAGAGGTTAATAATCCCGTAGCCATTGTTCCTTTGAACGCTTTTGGATGCTTGTTTCTATCAATTAAGCCGCCGAGAGTCACAAGTGTTGTTCCGGTCATAATCCCAAGATACCCCTTAAATATAGTCCTTGGAACTACAATAGTGTCAGTCATATCGGAAGCATTCCTGACTTTTGAATGTATATCATCAAGAAAAGACTTGCGTTCTTTCTGTACAGGTAATGTTTGAGCTGTAAAAGATGTATTTAAAGATATCCCTTTTATATTCATACAGATATCTTAACACAAAAAAAAAATTTGATTTTTTTAACAAAAAAAATTATAATAAAACTTAACGGAGGTTGGTTAAATTGAGAAAGCCGGCGTACAGTTTGGCACAAACCTTAATACCGGTATGTATTTTAATCAGTGTGATAGCTGTATTAACTGCTAAATGTGTAAAATTCGGGAATGAACAGGCTTATGTTTCGCAGTTGCAAATTGCTTATCAGCAGATGACCGAAGCATATATGACAACATCAAACCTTTACGGAAACCCGACATTCTGGAATTTATCCGACAAAAACCCAAAAGAAAGCGGATACCGGATATTGCTTGCATTATCCTACGCGACCCCGGGAATGAAAGTTTTTCAGAAAGAATGCAATATAGAATATGAACACAGCGGCTTAGACGGAAAAATCCCTGCATCATTTACGTCTGACAGGATAAAGAAAAATTATTCACAGGCTGTGTTTGGCAAAAATCTGCATCTATATGCAACCGTTTTAAGCCAACAATGCGATATAGAATATGGAACAAGCAAACCGCTGCAAAATGTTTGCGGAGAAATCATAGTTGATTTAAACGGAGAAAATAAACCTAACATTTTTGGCAAAGATACTTACTTATTTTACGTAACATCAAACGGAATTGTACCGTCAGGACTAAATGAAGACTTTACAAATTCATTCACAAAGGGCTGTAATCTAATAAATTCTCAAGGATACGGCTGCACGGCGTGGGTGCTTATGAATAAAAACCTTGATTACCTATCCTGCAGTAATCTGTCCTGGGATAAAACCAGCTGTAAATAATATACACCCCTCTTCTGCTTAGGATAGGAGAAAAACATTTTCTACCCCAAAAGCTATTTAAAACTCCTTGAACATCTAATGCAGTCGCCTTTTTGAATGTTGAAGAGTCTTATTGATGCAAACATTATGTTTGCACCCGTTTTTACGTGTCGTTGGAAAATCAAGTGCTACGCACGTAGGTAGGATACACGAACACCGTATTTCCGTCGTTTTTTTTATTTATTATTTTTAATTTTTACATTTATATAATTAGGCAAAAAAACGACTTTTGTTAGTCGTTGGAAAATCAATAGGGAAAAAAGGAAAAAGGGAAAGGAATTTTTTCAGTTATTCTAATGAATAGTGTATGTTAAGCAGTCTTTCCCATCTCGCCAGTTAGAGACTGAATAGCTGCTTAATATGCACTATTCATTACTCTAACCGAATGTCTTGAATGTGGATTCCGTATTCTTTTCGATTACCTTTTCTACTGCATCCATTTCTGTTTGGATTGCATTTTGTTCTGTATCCAGTTGTTTCAATCGCAATTCTAAGTTCTTATCTTCTGCTTGGGTTATCTCGATTTTTGCGTTGATTTCCTGTATTGTTTGGTCATACAAATATTTGTCATATTCGTATTGGTTCATTGCATCGTCATATTTTTCCTGATCCGTTACTGTTGTTGTTGTCAGGGCGTATTTTACTGTTGTTCCATCTTCTTGTGGTAACGCTATTGATATATAACGACCTGTTGAATCCT
>CALUTF010000019.1 GCA_944323595.1 Candidatus Gastranaerophilales bacterium
GGGTAATCAGTAGCAATAATTATCTTGTAACCGTGTTTTGAATTTATAAATCCCGCAATATCATCAAGATTTGCCGCGAAATTTTTTACAGGCTGGGAATCAAATTCTACAATTTCGTCCATTTCACTATCGAGAAAGTTGTTAAACCCGACTTTTACAAAACTTGCGGCTTTTTGAAGAAATTCGTTGAATGTAAAATGATTTCTGCCTTTCAACTCTTTGTTTAACCCTGATTTTAGGTTTTCTTCCGCAAGCTTATCGTACTCATCGTCCATAAACTGGTATTTAGCGTAAATTTCAGGAGCTTCATCGTAAACTATTATGTAATCCTTGAAATAATCCAGAACGCTAACAAGGTTTGAATTAAAATAATTCTGGTAAACACCTATCCCCTCAAAATAGCCCTCTTCTTCACTTAAACCGGTGTTCATATCCTCAAGAACAAATTTATAAACAGGGAGGATTTCAATTTCTTTGGCTTTTTTTACGGATTTTTGGGTTTCGTTATTAAAATATCTTATATCAACAATTTCATCGCCCCATAGTTCAATTCTGACGGGCATTTCATCAATGCCGTAGATGTCGATTATATCCCCGCGAATACTGAATTCCGATATATCACTCACCATTGTCGCACGCTTGTAGCCAAGATGCGTAACATTTCGGGCAAACTCTTTTATATCAATCTCATCCCCGACTTTAAGCCTAATCTTATTTATCTCAAAAAATCCCTCGTGCGGAAATTTCTCTAAAAGAGTTTTGACCGGCACTATAACAAGGTCAGGTTTTTCCCGCAAAATCTCTATCTGTTCCGCGTAATCGTAGACATTCGGCATAACACTTTCGTACATTGAAATATTCTGGAACGGCAAGAGTTTTGCATCAACGTCAAACGCTTTTTTCAGGTCATTCTGGTATCTCAGGGCATTTTGTTCTGTTGAAGTGACAAATAAGACCTTCTTTTTTGTAATCTCGCGAATTTTCGTAAGCAAAACAAGCCGCAGTACAGATGTCAAACCTGTGACGGCAAACGAAAACGAATGCATCAGATTATATCTGAACTGGCTGAAACTCTCGTTATGCTCCGTAAATTTCACTTCAAACATACAATATATTTTAGCATATAAATCAGCCAAAGTCGATTTAGTTTCCGCTAAAATGTGTACCAAATACAGGAAAGATTAACCGGTTTCCAAACTACATCAACAATAAATAAGGTTCAATTTCTAAAGCTTCAGCTATTTTGATAAGCCGTTTCAGGCTTGGAACCTTTTTACCTCTTTCAATTTCCGACAAATAATCACTTGATATGCATGCACGCTCGCTAAGTATCTCTTGCGTCAGGCGTTTTGGAGTTCTATATTTTTTAATATTGTCACTGATTTTTTGTATTATATATTTTTCCATACTGAAATTTTATGTATACTAAAAGACTTTCCAGATTTAGGAAAGTCTTTTTAAAATTTATTTATTTTCTTTATTAGGGCTTTCGTATTCAATGCCCATTTCTTTGAGCGTTTTGATAAAGTTCTGAGCGCAGATTTTTTGAGCTTCCGGAGGCACTATTCTCAAAATTTCGACTGTCTTTGAAATTACAGGATCTTTATCATACCAGCGGTTGTTTGCATTTACTGGCTTCACCATTGCATAAAATTTATCGACTGTTTCTTTTGAAACTTTTTCTTCAATCTTTTGCAAAAATATTTCAGCCTGTGCATGCAGCTCTGTCTGGTAATTTCTTAAAAGCTCAATTACCTCTAATAGCAGTGGATCGTGATCATACCATCGTTTATAAGTAGGATTCATTCCTAATACCCTCCGTTAGGTCAACAGGAGAAATTAACTCATCGTCTTTTCTCTCTATCTTCGCTCCTAACAATCTTAACTTAGTTTCGAAATTTTCGTATCCTCTATCTATATGATGTAATTTTTCAATGACGGAATTTCCCTCTGCCATCAATGCCGCAACAACCAGAGAAGCACCTGCGCGCAAATCACTGGCGGTTAAAGTAGCACCTGTAAGTTTTTTAACGCCTTTTATAATTGCATGGTTTCTGTCCTGATGGATATCAGCACCCATTCTTCTCAAGTCCGGCACCTGCATAAATCTGTTTTCGTACAAACTTTCTGTAATAATCCCGACGCCGTTTGCTGTGGTCAACAACGCCATAGCCATTGACTGCAGGTCTGTCGGAAATCCCGGATATGGCTGGGTCACGAAATTTATTGAATTTAATCTGTTTTTGCAGCTGACTTCAAGAGTTGTCGGGTCTACAAGTTTTATGTTTGCGCCCATTTTAAGCAATTTATCGGTAAAGAACGTAAGGTGTGCCGGAAAAACATTTTTTATCACCGCCTTACCCTTAGTCGCAATAATTGCAGCCATAAATGTACCGGCTTCAATTCTGTCAGGAATTGTAGTGTATTCTATCGGATGTAAATCAGACTGTTTAACACCGTTGATAACAAGTTCTGATGTACCTGCACCGATTACATCTGCGCCCATCGCATTCAAAAAGTTTGCAAGGTCAACAATTTCAGGTTCCTGGGCTGCATTCTGAATTCTTGTTGAGCCCTCTGCAAGTATGGCCGCGAGCATTAGATTTTCAGTTGCGCCAACAGACGGCAAGTCTAAATAAATGTCGGTTCCGACAAGTTTATTAGCTTTTGCATGAACATAACCGTTTTCAATTTTTATTTTTGCACCGAGAGCTTCCAGCCCCTTGATGTGAAAATCAACTCGTCTTTCGCCTATCGCGCATCCGCCCGGAAGTGCAACAATAGCCTCTTTGCATCTTGTAACCAGAGCACCAAGAATTATAAACGATGCACGCATTTTGCTTACAAGCTCATATTTTGCTGTAACGCTTGTAATATCTGTTGCATCTATGGTTAAAGATTTTTCAGTCTTATTATAATGTGTTTTTGCACCGAGCTGCTCTATAACACTGAGCATTATCTCAACGTCAGTCAAATCCGGAACATTATATATCTTTGTTTCGCCTTTAGCCAGTATGGCAGCTGCCATTAATTTTAATACGGAATTCTTCGCACCACCTATTGATACTTCACCTTTTAAAGGGGTTCCGCCTTTTATATAATATTTTTCAGTCACTTAGCCTCCTGAAAAAATCACCTATTATCAATCATCTCTCTTATATAATAATACAACCTGCCTGCCATGTTGTAAATAGATTAAAAATTGTAACAATATTCTTTGTTGTTTTAATTTGAATATGTATTGACAAAATCAAAATAAAATGGTATAATAGATATAAAAGGAGGCGATAAAATGTTTGAACACGAAGAACATTGTAACGGCGGCTGCCACAATCACGGGGAGCATTGTAATCATGAAGGACACGGGCATTGCCACGGTGAACATCACTGCCACGGAGGCGAAGGTCATGGAGGCTGCCACGGTAAAGGCTCATGGGGCGGCAAACGGGAAAATGCCGGCAGAAAATGCGAAAATCCCAGAATTCCGTTTAACAGAAGACTAAGTGAAGAGTCTATCAACAAACTGAAAGAATACGCTGCAGAAAACGGAATTACCGAAACAGAAGCACTGGAAAGAGCAATACAGAACTTATAAAATTAAATTATAAAAAAGAGCGGTTCAAACGAGCCGCTCTTTTTTTGCATATATTTGATGGACTTTAAACTATTTGTTCAAAGCACCTGCAACAGCTACAGCAACTGCAACGGTAGCACCAACCATCGGGTTGTTACCCATACCGATGATACCCATCATTTCAACGTGTGCAGGAACTGAAGAAGAACCTGCGAATTGAGCGTCACCGTGCATTCTGCCCATAGTATCCGTCATACCGTAAGAAGCAGGACCGGCAGCAACGTTATCAGGGTGAAGAGTTCTGCCTGTACCGCCGCCTGATGCTACTGAGAAGTATTTTCTACCATTTTCAAAGCACCATTTTTTGTAAGTACCTGCAACAGGGTGTTGGAAACGTGTCGGGTTAGTTGAGTTACCTGTAATAGAAACGTCAACACCCTCGTGAATCATAATTGCAACACCTTCTGATACATCATCAGCACCGTAGCATTTAACTTTTGCTCTTTCTCCGTCTGAGAATGGTTGTTCTTTAACGATTTTTAATTCGCCGGTTTTGTAATCATACTTAGTTTCAACAGATGTAAAACCGTTGATTCTTGAAATGATATAAGCAGCGTCTTTACCTAAACCGTTCAAGATAACTCTCAAAGGAGATTTTCTAACTTTGTTAGCATTTCTTGCAATACCGATAGCGCCCTCAGCAGCAGCGAAAGATTCGTGTCCTGCAAGGAAGCAGAAACATTGAGTTTCTTCTCTCAAAAGCATTGCAGCAAGGTTACCGTGACCGAGACCTACTTTTCTTGTGTCACCAACTGAACCCGGTACACAGAAAGCCTGTAAGCCTTCACCAATTAAGCTTGCAGCTTCAGCAGCATCTTTAGCACCTTTTTGGATTGCAATAGCTGCACCGAGTGTGTAAGCCCAAACAGCATTTTCAAATGCGATAGGCTGAATTCCTTTAACAATTGCGTCTACGTCAATACCTTTGGAATCACAAAGAGCTTTTGCATCTTCCAAAGACTTGAAACCGTATTCAGGCAGTAATTTGTTTAATTTTGCCTGACGTCTGTCTTGTCCTTCAAATTTTACTGTCATTTTTATTTCCTCTTAACTTAAAATTACTCTTTTCTTGGGTCGATTTTTTTGACTGCTTCGTCAAATCTTCCGTAAGTGCTTGTGAATTTTTCCAAAGCTTCTTTCGGGTCAGTTCCTTTTTTAACGGCATCCATAAATTTGCCTAAGTGAACAAACTTGTAGCCGATAATTTCGTCATTTTTGTCAAGACCGAGTTCAAGAACATAACCTTCAGCAACTTCAAGGTATCTAGGTCCTTTTTGTTTAGTAGAGAAAATTGTACCTACTTGAGAACGAAGACCTTTGCCCAAATCTTCAAGTCCGGCACCAACAGGCAATCCGTTATCAGAGAAAGCTGTTTGTGTACGTCCGTAAACGATTTGGAGGAAGAGTTCTCTCATTGCAACGTTAATAGCGTCGCAAACGAGGTCAGTATTTAATGCTTCAAGGATGGTTTTACCAGGAAGAATTTCAGCAGCCATAGCAGCTGAGTGAGTCATACCTGAGCATCCGAGAGTTTCAACCAGTGCTTCCTGAATTATACCGTCTTTAACATTTAATGTTAATTTACAAGTACCTTGTTGAGGTGCACAGCAGCCGCAGCCGTGTGTCAAACCTGAAATTTCTTCAATTTTTTTAACCTTAGTCCATTCGCCTTCTTGCGGAATCGGAGCAGGTTCGCCTTTTACGCCGCGTTTTACGCAGCACATTTCTTCTACTTCGTGTGTAAGTTGTATACGATCCATCATCTTTTTTGTACTCCCTTCACGTTATATACAAATACATGTAAATTTTACTTTGGTAAAAATTTCTAGTCAAGGTAAAGCCGACACGGGCATACCTGATATTTGAGTTTGCTTGCACAAATATAAAATATCTGATAGCATGTATTTATATAGAGTAAGCTGATTAGAGAGGGTATGTTTTTATGAAAAAACTTTTGAGATTATTTTTTGCTGCAGCGTTGTTTATATCTTCTGCAACAATGTCTTTAGCAGATGAAAAAAACGTCTGGGTTAATAATTTGCGTTCAACATTTTTGAATAACTCGGCAATAATTTACGGTATAAATTTGAGAACGTTCAACGCACAGGATGCGAACAACAACGGGCTTATTGATTTTGACGAAAATGAAGAGAGCGGAACTTTTTTAAACGCGATTGACAGACTTGATGAACTTCAAAACCGCGGCATAAATGCCATTCATCTTCTGCCGATTACCCCTGTCGGGACTACAAAAGCGCTCGGAACAGCAGGTTCATTATATGCAGCATCAGATTTCAAAAGTTTAAACCAGCAGCTTGCAAGTGACAAAACAGCATTATCAATTGAATATCAGGCTAAAAAATTTATAACGGAAGCGCACAAACGCGGGATAAGCGTTATTGTAGATTTGCCGTCAATGGGCTCTTACAATCTTTATATGACACGTCCGGAACTTTTTGTTAAAGACAAAAGCGGGCAGCCCGTTATCCCTGTAGACTGGACTGACACAAGACTTTTAAATGCAGGAACGGAGTCTGAAATTAACCACGATGTATTTATGGAATACAAAGGCTTTGTAGATATGGTTATGGAGCTCGGGGCAGACGGTATCAGGGCAGATGTTGCATCTTGCAAACCCGCAAAATTCTGGAAAGAACTTATTGACTATTCACGTAAAAAAGATAACCAGTTCCTCTGGCTTGCTGAAGCCTCTGACACATGGACAAAACCCGTCCACGAAGAAGCTGTGTTCACACCGTATGACAAACTGCTTGAAGCAGGTTTTGACGGATTTTACGGAAGTTTCTTTAACCTGAAAGACTGGAAAACAGGAAAAGAATTAACTGACCATATTCTCTTTATCAAATCTCTTTACAACAAATATCCTGACAGAAAAACCGCTATAGGAAGTTTCTCCACACACGATGAATTAAGCCCGATATTGATAAACGGCGAACCTTTCAGCGAAATGGTAATATGGCTGAATGCAACACTCCCGATAAACTCTTACTCAATCGACGGTTTTGCAACAGGTGACAATTATATTTATTTCTGGGCGAACAAAAAAGCAGACAAAACTTTTACAGATGATGAATATTATTTTGCACACAGAGGCAAAATGGATATATTCAACTTTTCACGTCGTCCTGGCGGACGCAGTAATAATTTGTCAGAACAATTTGATGCAGCGAATAAATTTAAACTCTATATGTCATCTGTTCTGAATAACGGAAATATACATATTTTCAAAACTTCCTCCTCATCTGTTTTTGCCTATGCTATTTCTTATTCAAAACAAACAGTTCTTGTTGTAGGCAACCTTAACAGCAGAGTACAGCAGGAAGTTGAATTTAAACTCCCTAAATTTGATGCGGATACTAAAATGCTTATGCCTTTAAAACTCATTAACGTTCCGCATGTTGAAAAAAACAAATTCAAAACAACACTCTATCCTGATGAAATTCAGGTCTATATGATTGAAGATTACGAGATTAAATAGATTAAATAATAATTCAAAGGTCGGGCATATTCTGCCCGACCTTTTTATAATCTCTGCTTCCGCTACATGTTACAGCAATTGATACATTTTATATTAGCAAGTTCATCAATATCATCCGTAACCAGATTTAATTTTTCAAGAATAATTTTTGTCAGTACCTCAAATTCATAAGGAACTTCATTTTCAAAAACACAGCTTGACAGATACTTATTTAAAATCTCTGCCAAATCATCAATATATAGAATATCCTCATATAATTTTTCCATTTTTTCTTTCATTTTTTCTCCTTCATATAACCAGTAAACTAAACTTTATATCTAGTTTATAGCGTAGAAATATTTATGTCAATAGAGTAGTATAATTTGTATTATGAAAAGTAAACCAACCAATTTTACAGCAGAATTCGGTCTTAAACTAAAAATAGAGAGAATAAAAAAGCGGTACACACAGGAAGAATTGGCAGATATTGCGGGCATTAGCCGTGCAGCATACGGTTCAATAGAACGAGGAGAAAGTTCTCCCACCATTGATACGGTAGCTATGCTTGCAAGGGCACTGGGGCTTGAGGTCTGGCAGCTTTTCAAATTTGAATAAAATAAAATTATTTACTAAAAACAATTTTTAAGATATAATTCCGGTATATGAAAAAGTATTCAATAGGAATAGATTTAGGCGGCACAAAAATTCTGATAGCGCTGGTTAACCGCGAAACAGGAGAAGTTGCCGCATCCGTTAAGAAGAAGACAAAAAAAGACAAAGGCCCTAAAAATATTATAAAAAAAATGCTTGACGGAATTGAAGAACTGCTTGAAGAGAGCGGCGTTTCACAAGATGAAATCAGTTCAATCGGCGTTGGAGCAGCAGGTCAGGTCGACAGAGTTAACGGAATTTTGATAGGCGCCCCGAATCTTGACTGCTACGATTTGAACATAAAACAGCAGCTGGAAGAACATTTTAATATCCCCGTTCATCTCGGAAATGATGTTGAAATAGCCGCAATAGGCGAAATGAAATTCGGAGCGGCAAAGGGGTATGATGACTTTGTCTGCATATTTGTAGGCACAGGCGTAGGCTCATCAATAGTAAAAAAAGGAGAAATCCTCTACGGCGCAACCGGTACAGCAGGCGAAATCGGACATGTTATAGTGGATTTGAACGGCAGACCGTGCGGCTGCGGCGCACACGGATGTCTGGAAGCCTACGCATCCCGTTCCGCAATAGAAAGAAGAATAGAGGGAGCGTTAAGAAAAGGGAGAAAATCCTGCATTCTTGATTACCTTGAGGGAGGAAAGTCTATTACCTCCGGTATGATTCAAAAAGCCATTGAGCGAGATGACGAACTTGTTATACAGTGCGTAACAGAAGCCGCAGAGTACCTTTCAGGCGGACTTGCAAGCGTAATCAATTTTGTAAACCCTAAATTGATTGTACTGGGAGGCGGATTGATAGAAGCCGTTGACTTCTTCTACCAGAAAACCATCAAAAAAGCACGCGCTAAATCACTTCCGGTTCCTGCAGAAAAAATAGAATTTAAAAAAGCTACCCTCGGTGATTTTTCAGGTGTCATCGGCGCTGCATTCCTTGAAGACAGGAAAAATTTTTAACAATATACTGAAAAATCTTGACAAATATGGTATAATAGAAAAGTAAACACATCCAAACGGAGTTGCAAAAGGGTTTATGGGATTTTTTGACAAAATACGGGAAATAAGGTCAAAAATTTCCGAAGTAGAAAGTGCAATCTACGGCGGGAAACAGGAATATCTTGAAATTTACGAACGCAACCTCCAGTTGGAAAAAGAAATTGAACAGCGTACCATGGAACTTAACATGGCAAACAAACGCATGTTAACACTCCAGCACATCTGGGAAATGATGAATTCCTCAAAACCGCTGTTAAGCGTTCTTGATAAAATTGTAAACAGTATTAAAGGTGAATTAGGGTATCTGCATTGTGTAATTATTCGTAAAGAAACCGATGAACAGGGCGACTTTATGACGATTATCACCCAGTCACAAAACAAGATTATAGATTTTCTAAACGAGAAATTAACCCCGCCTTTACACATGCAGCGAATCGAATACGATGCAGAGGGGAAATTTGCAGAAGCCCTCGTGAATAAAAAAATTGTTCAATCTAATGACCTTAGAGGAGCAATGTCATACGTAATTCCTGGGCTTTCCGAAGAAAATATAGATATGGTGCTCGGAAAAATGTCCAGCAAATCAATCATCATAATTCCTATATACACACGCCAAAAGCCTTTCGGCTGGCTGGTCGTATTATCTTCAAGGGATTCGCTGGCTGACTCTGAAACGGATTTTCTGTCAATATTTGCCCAGCAGGTGGAAATGGCTATTACTATAGCTGATTTGTTTGATGCAGTAAAAGAACAGGCCGTAACAGACGGATTGACAGGTCTTTATAACCGCAGATATTTTGAAGAATACCTTGATAAAGAAGTTAAACGTGCTCAGCGTCAAAATCAACCTTTCAGCATTATCGGAATTGATTTGGACTTTTTGAAAAAAATTAATGATGCATACGGTCACGCATTTGGAGATATTGCAATCAAAGCAGTTGCGGATGTTCTCAAACATAATGCCCGTACAGTTGATACAGCAGCACGTCTCGGCGGAGAAGAATTCAGCGTAATTCTCCCCGGAGTAGATTCAAAGGGCGCAATGGTTGCCGCGGAAAGAATCAGGAAAGCCATAGAAGATACCGAACTTGATACAATAGGGCATATCACGGCAAGTATCGGGGTCGGAACGTTCTTGGAACATTCCGATAATATTGAAGAAGTTATTGAACTTACCGATCAGGCTATGTACCAGTCAAAAAGAAACGGCAGAAATCAGGTAACACTTGCAAAACCTGCATCCGAAACATCCTGGCAGGAAGTTGCAATTCATACGTTTATTGATGTTCTATCAAAACACAATGTTCCTGTTGATAAAAAATTATCAGACGAGATTTGCGAAAAACTCAGAAATGCAAACAGCCAGACAGAACCGCAAAGAGAACTTCTGTATTCCATTGCAGATATGCTGACTAAGATTTATAACCCGCTCCACACAAAAGGCGCCATAAAATCTAAAGTTCAGGTTGCCGTAAGTCTTGCCAAACGTTTCGACCTTTCAAAAGATGAAATAGACAAACTCCGCGTTGCAACGCTTTTGTATGATATAGGAAACCTCGTTCTGCCGCAGGCAATTTTACAAAAAGCTGGACCTCTGACAGAAGATGAAAAACAACATATCAAAGAGCACCCTGTTATTGCGGCACAGGAAATTCTTAAACCGATTTCCTACATTCAGGATATTCTTCCTATAATTGAACACCACCACGAAAATTGGGATGGAACAGGCTATCCGAATAAAATTGCCAGAGATGAAATTCCGCTGGCCTCCCAGATAATATTGATAGTAGATTCCTACTTTGCCCTGCTTGAACAGAGAGCCTACCGCTCAAAATTAAGCCCGCAGGAAGCCTTGATTGAAATAAGAAAAGATGCCGGCAAAAAATGGAATGCTACTCTTGTTAATGAATTTGTAACCCTGATAGAAAACGATTTAAACTAAGTTTGCAACAACCTGCCCATATATGTTATAATAACCATTATGGAAAAATTCTCGCTATCACAAAGTCAGGAAGATTATCTGGAAGAGATATATGTAGAAGTTACGCAGCAGGGATTTGCAAGTGTAACAGCGATATCCAACGCACTTAATGTAAAAAAAGCATCCGTCACAGGCGCCCTGAATCAGCTTGCTGAAAAAAAACTCATCAATTATGCGCCTTACTCTAAAATAACAATTACCAAAGACGGTGAAAAAATTGCAAAAGAAATTTTAAAAAAACACGACACAATAACAAAATTTTTCACGGAAATTCTTTGTCTTCCTGCAAAAGAAGCTGCCGCAAATGCGTGCCGTATGGAACATATAGTTTCCGATGAACTGTTTGAAAGACTCACCGGATTTGCCGGTTTTATATCGGAATACTCTGCCTCCAACCCTGATTTCAAAACGCAAATAGGGAAAATCTACAATAATAAAAATTGACACCCGAATTCATTATAAAATCAGCCTGTATAGATTATTGCTGCCAGCATTACAGACTGTCTTTTTTACTTTTATCTTTTTTAACTTCATCTTCATCGCAGCCAAGTGCCCTGTTAAGATGTTCTACCAGTTCTTTTGAATGATAATGCATTGCATGTTCCGATTTGTGGTGAATGTCCACCAAATGGAAGTGCATTGCCATTTCAACCTGAATTAACGACATATTGTAATTATATAAACTTGTAACGTAACGCTTGAGAGCATTAATATAATCCTTTCTGGCATCCTGCAGTGCAACATAATTAAGCTCATTCTTTATGTACTGTTCCTGTACAAGTTCAAGATTGTCAAAAGACTGCATAACTTCAAGTTTTGCGGTTGGAATTTCCTTTTCTGATTTATCAAGATTGTTGAACGCTCTTTTTAATTCAAAATACAAATCCTTTTTAAAAAGCAAAATTTCATTATCCGCAAGATGTACCTGTGCATCAGCACCTTTAATGCTATGTCTGAGTTCCATAATATTAACGGCAGAAGAAAGATTAACCCCGACCTGAAAACTGTTATTCGTTGCCATATTGGAATTATTAAAACCGTAACCTGCACTTGCCGTTAAATCAGGAAGATACGTCCGCTTGATATATAGCAGAGATTGTTCCATTGCCTGCTTTGTTGACATCAACACCTGCAAATCAGGACTATTCTCATACGCAATATCAACGGCTTTTTCCCGTGAAAACGGAAATTGCTGAAAGACTAAATTATCATTGTCAAAATTTTTCGGATTATAAGAAAAATCTTTGTTATAAGCAAACGTTTGGGTAGGTTTAATAATATATTCCGGCTGATTTTCAAGATACATCGCATTGGTCAGATTTACTTTTTCATTATTAAAATCGTTCAAAGCTTCTATATATTGAACCTGAGCCTCACTTAAATTCAATTCTGCGGTTGTTAAGTCCGATTTTTTCTTATCCCGCGCAAGCTTGACAAACTTTTCATTAAGCTCCGCATTATACTTTGCAATATCCAAAAACGCCTGTGCGCGCAAAAGATTATAGTATTTCCCTTTTATATCAAATAAAGTAGAGCAAAGGCTGTCTATAAATTCATATTCTGCCCCTATTTTGTAAAACTCTTCCATCTTTATATAAGCCGTAGTCTTGCCGAAATTCCAGATTAACTTATTAACAGAAACACCGACAGACGGCAGCTCTCTATAATGTGAATTGTAATAAATGTTGTCCGAGTTATTTTCATTATAAAAACCGGTTCCGGCATTTATAACAGGGAAATATTGGGATTTTGCAATACCTACATTACTTTTAGCTATATCAAGATTGTATTTGCGGCGTTTAATCTTAGGACTGTTTTTAAACGCCACGGCAACACAGTCTATGACGGACAAAGACGTACCGTTCCTGACCTCGACCAGCTTAAACAGTTCATCATCGTCATCCTGACCATACGCCTTAACAAATCCGCCTAAAATCATAAATATAATCAGCAGGCAAATTTTTCTTCTTATCATATAATTTTATTATAGCATGTTTGTCAAGGCTAACCCGTGTAAAATATACCGTACACCTGCATTTTATACGTTATTTTTAGACATTTCAAAAGTATCACCCGCGTGACGTTGAACAGGTTTTTCAGGGATTGAATCTTTTAATGTTTTTTCAAATACATCATGGTTCATTAAAGTAGCCTGCGCAGGATTTTTTGTATTAGAAACAGCCATACATTTGTAGCCGTTTTCAAGTTGAACTTCTCTTGCCATGTAACTTTCACCGTTTTTATCCGTGTATTTGATAACAGGTTTCTCCGTCGGTGTAAGTTTCGGAGTCAAATTTGTTTTGTCGATTACTGCCATAATTAATTACCTTTCTACCTTATACATTATGAATAAAAACACAATGTCCGAAAAATTTGCTTTTATTCGAATAAATTTCTAATTTTTTTTACAAAAAGTAAAAGTTTTGAATACATTTTAACTTTTTTGGGATTTTCCGCTTCAAGCGGAAGATACATCGGGAGATTATCAGCCTTTGACCAGTGCATAGGTTTATGACGTTTAATACATTCATCTATATATTTAATTTTATCCTGATAAATTGAAGTAAAACCGCATTTACGGTAAAAAATATGCGGAGGTCTGCGCGGGCAATAAATACGGCTTGCATCAAGGTGTACACGCCCGTCACACCCCTGACGCCGGCTTTCGGCCTTTGCCAGATTAATAAAGGCTCTGCCGTATCCCTGATTTTGTTCTTCCGTTGCAAGATATTCTATTTTTAATGAGTCATACCCGCATAATGTCGGGTAATACTGGGATGTAAAATCCTCGTGGAGTTTTCTGGTATACATTCTTCCGGCAAATTCACCGGTTTCAGTATTTGCCATATTATATGCGCTTATCATTCCGTATTTTTGTGAGTAAACGTCTTTTGTATAGATAAGCAGCCGCGGCACTTTTTTTATTACAGGGGTTAAATTTGTTATCATAAAACTATTAAAACCGGACAAAAAAATTTTTGCATAAAATATTAATAAATCATAACATTTAACCGGAATAATTTTTTTAGTATTATAATATTAACTATATAGATAGTAATTACCATTACAGTTAGGAAACAGCGGTTTTGAATAAGAAGTATTATTTTATAGCAATAGGCGGAGTCGGAATGAGCGGGCTGGCAAAATACTTGCTTGAACAGGGATGTGAAGTCAGCGGTTCTGACATTTGCGACAGCAAATATGTTCAACAGTTAAGAGATTTAGGCGCAGTTATCCATATCGGACACAGCGCAGAAAATGTACCTGATAATTGTGTTGTAATTGCAAGTACAGCAATACGTGCAAACAATCCTGAAATTCTCAGAGCAAAAGAATTAGGTCTGCCGATTTACCACCGTTCTGATTTGCTTGCGGAAATTTCACGCGGCGGAAAATTTTTCATAGGATATGCGGGAACTCACGGTAAAACTACAACAAGCGGACTTGCATCTTATGTACTGGAAAAAGCAGGTCTTAATCCGTCATTTGTGGTCGGCGGAATAGTTCCGGAAATTTCAACAAACGCACAATATCGCAGCGGAAAATATTTTGTAGCTGAACTTGATGAAAGTGACGGTACAATTGTCAAATATTCACCGGATACTGTTGTGATTAATAATCTGGAAGCTGACCACCTTGATTTTTATAAAGAAGGTTTGTCTGCTATTCTGGATACATTTGAAAAATTTCTTTCCGGTTTGAAACCTGATGCCATAATTCTTGCAAATAATGACAGTGACGGCGTTGAAGAATTAATCGGAGGATGTTCTACATTAATCCCTAATCATATATGTTCATACGGTTTGAATGAAGCGGACTACACTGCAAAAAATATAGTGTACGGAGAAGATAGCACAACTTATGACATCTATTACAAAGATGAATTCCTTACAGATATGAAAATCATTCTAAAAGGTGTACATAATGTTTATAATTCACTTGCTGTATTTGCAAGCCTGCATCAGGATGGCGTAGATATTAATCTTATTAAGCCTCATTTTGCAACATTCAGCGGTATGGGCAGAAGATTTCAGAAAGTAGGAGAATTCGGGGGCATCTCACTCTATGATGATTATGCACACCACCCGACAGAAATAAAAGCTACTCTTTCAGCGGCATCTTCATTTTCAAACCATCGTGTAATTGCAGTATTCCAACCGCACAGATACACAAGATTAAAAAGTTTGTGGAATGAATTTTTAGACTCTTTTGACGGAGTGGATAAAGTTATTGTAACAGATGTATATGCGGCAAGCGAAGACTCTATCGACGGTATAAATTCCGAAAACTTTACAACAGAACTGCAAACACGGGGAATTCCATGTGAATACATTGCAGGCGATATGAAATCCGTAGCACAACAGCTATACCCTGAATTAAAATCAGGAGATGTTGTAATCGGACTCGGTGCGGGAACTATTACAACACTTGGAAAAGAACTGTTACAACTTGATAAGGAGATGGAAAAAGTTGCTGGTTGAAGAAAATTTTGACGTCACAAGGCTGACATCGTTTAAATGCGGCGGGAAGATTAAAAAGGTTATATTTCCCGAATCCGTGGAAGAATTTGTACAGGTATTAAAAGACTATCCTGATGCAAAAGTTTTCGGCAACCTTACAAATACTCTTGTTTCATCAGACGGATATTCAGGTACAATCATCCTGACAACCAAAATGACAAACTTCCGTTTTAACGGAAACAAAGTTGAAGCAGAATGCGGTTTAAAAGGTGCAAAGCTTTCTCAGGCTGCAGAAGAAAAAGGGTTGAGCGGACTGGAATTTATGATAGCATTCCCAGGAACAATAGGCGGGGAAGTTTTTATGAATGCCGGCGCACACGGACAAAATATTGCCGGCTGTTTTGTGGAAGCAAAGTGCTACAATCCGGAGTCCGGCGTTATAACAATGAAAAAAGACGACATGAATTTTTCTTACAGAACCTCTGTCTGCCAGACAAAAAATTTGATTGTTCTAAGCGCTGTATTTGAACTTCAACCGGCATCAGCAGAGGATATAAAAGCAAAAATGGATGAAAATCTGCATTTCAGAAAAACCCATCAACCGTCGCTTACCCTCCCGAATTGCGGAAGCGTTTTCAGAAATCCTGAGGGAAATTCCTCAGGCAGGCTGCTTGAACAGGCAGGAGTCAAAGGTTATACATCAGGAGGTGCCAGAGTTTGGGAGAACCATGCAAACTTCATTATAAATCAAGGCGGCTCTTCATCTGATATTTTGAATGTCATTCAAAAAATGAGAAACAGCGTGAGAGAAAAGTTTAATATAGAACTAAAACCGGAAGTAAGATTTCTCGGTGATAACAGTAAAGAGGTAGAAATATGCAAAGATTTGAAAATCATATAGATAAGAATGCAAAAATAGCTGTATTATGCGGCGGGATGTCTTCTGAAAAAGAAATTTCAATGCGTTCCGGTAAAGGCTGCTACGAAGCATTAAAAAGATTAGGCTTTAATAATGCCGAACTGGTTGTAGTCGACAGAAATATTGCAGAGACTTTAAAAAACGGAAAGTACGATTACGCCTATAATGCCCTGCACGGCAAATATGGTGAAGACGGCTGTATACAGGGTCTACTTGAAATCCTCCAGATTCCATACACAGGCTGCGGGGTTATGGCAAGTTCTCTTTGTATGAACAAAGAATATACAAAAAGAATTCTTGCGACCTGCAAAGATATTCCGCTGATTAAATCAGTTTTTGTAAGAAAAGGTGAAGATGTTGTTGAGGCTTGCAAAGATTTAACATATCCATTAATAACAAAACCTGTATGCGAAGGGTCCAGCTTCGGGATGACTAAGGTAAATTCGCCCGAGGAATTGAAAGCCGCGTATGAAGAAGCCGCAAAATATAATGATGACGTTTTAATAGAAGAATTTATCAACGGATTTTTTGTAACCGTCGGCGTGCTTGAATATGAGGGTAAAAATTTTGCCACAGAAATTCTTGAAATCATCCCTAAAAATGAATGGTATGACTTTGAAGCCAAATATACAAAAGGAATGTCAGAATTTATTCTTCCGGCAGAATTGGATGAAGAAACTACAAAACTGGTAAAAGAAATTTCGGTAAAAGCCCACGAAACTGCAGGCTGCAGAGGCGTTTCACGTGTAGATTTTATGATTAAGGATAACAAACCTTATTTTCTTGAAATCAACACTTCTCCCGGAATGACTGAAACCAGCGATTTACCGGCACAATCAAACGCTATGGGCATAGATTATGACAATCTTGTGTTACTTATAATGAACAGCGCAGGCTTAAATAAATAATGGATGAATTCGAAAACAATCAGGAATGTCCGACTGAAGAAGATATTCTTGAAGCAAAAAAAGTTAAAAAAATTCAACGGGAACGCCAGATTCGCAAAGGCAGAATGTGGCAGGAGCGTATCCGCGGGATTTTTCGTTTTTTTGTAAGTATAGGGATTATTTGTCTGTTAATATTTCTGGTGGACTTGCCGCAATGGTATCTGGATAAATCGTCTTTCAAAGTTTATAATCCGGATAATGTCGGCATTGTCGGGAATAAAATAGTTCCCTCCGCAAAAATTTTCAAAGTTTTACATGATATAGATGTCCCGAATGTTCCGATGTTTCTGTTTAGAACAGGGGAAATTCAAAACAGAATTCTTAAACTCGGACCTGTAGACGAAGTCTATATCAGACGTTATGCTTTTCCTGCCAGACTTGATATCATAGTGAGAGAAAAAATTCCGTCAGTCGTAATAGCTCCTGATGAAAAGGTTCAGCCTGTTGCATTCTTTACAAAAGACGGAACGCTTGTAGGACGTGAATATCTCCCTCTCCCGCAGGAATATAAAACAATAAAAGTACTCTCCTACGGAAACAAAGGCGATGACTACCATAAATGGAACAAAGAAAGAATACAAAAAATTGAAAAAATTGTCAGATACATAGAAACCTACTCAAAAGAACCTGTTCTCTATCTGGATTTCAGAAACCCGAATGATATTTACGCTGAAATTAAAACAGTAAAAATCCGTCTTGGAAAACTTGATGAAACTGTTTTTGAAAGAATTGAACGGATACCGTCAATTCTGCCGCAGGTAAAACTTATGGATACAAAAATTAAGTATCTGGATTTGAGCTGGGAAAAAGTTAATTACATAAAACTTGATGAATAGCAGGAGTATAAAATTATGAACATAGCGATTGCACAAACTAAATATAAAACAGGGGACTTTGAATTTAATTTCAATTCCATAACTGAAAAAGTTAACCAAACAGATGCAGACCTTGTCATATTTCCGGAAGCTGATTTGTATGATATCGGCGGCAGAGATTTGCTTTTAGACAGCAAAGTTCAGGAATGCCAGATAAAATTTTATGACAGACTTGCACAAAAACAATTTGACAAAGCAATTCTCATAGGTGATATTCTAATCCGGAATGGCGAGGTAATAGTTTCAGAAGACGGATTTTTTGATATTAACGGTGCAAAAGTCTACGTTGCTGATGAATACAGCGATGATGTAATTTGTGATTTATACGTTCTTGCAAAAAACAGTTATTTTGCCATTGACAAATATACAGAATTTGTTGAAAGCATTAATACAAATAATAATTTTGTTTATATTAACGCTCTCGGAATAGCAGATTACAATGTATTTGCTGGCGGAAGTTTTGCCAAAAACAGAGAAAACGAAATTACAATGCAGGCACCTCTGTGCAAAGAATTTATCAGCAAAGTTGATTTTTCTGCTCCTACAGAGTTCAAAGAAGTACCGATGGAACAGCAGGTAATTGATGTAACAACATTCGCACTTAAGGAATACTGTGAGAATACAGGTATTAAAAAAGTTGTGCTTGGGCTATCAGGCGGGATAGACAGTGCGCTGACTGCTGCACTTGCAGTAAAAGCTTTAGGCTCTGAAAATGTATTCGGTATAATGATGCCGAGTATGTATTCTTCTGACGGCAGTGTTCTGGATTCTGTAGAACTTGCAAACAACCTCG
This sequence comes from Candidatus Gastranaerophilales bacterium, assembly GCA_944323595.1. Classification (GTDB taxonomy): domain Bacteria; phylum Cyanobacteriota; class Vampirovibrionia; order Gastranaerophilales; family Gastranaerophilaceae; genus CALUVN01. The sequence goes on from CALUTF010000019.1 coordinate 18,752, forward strand.
GAATAAGGACCGAAAAACATTCTATTACGCCGCTTTTTGAAAACTTTATGGAAAAAATTGCGCATGAGAAAAAAGGAGATTTAGCGGAAGAAAATTTACAGGCAAGATTAAGAGCCTTAATCTTGATGTTTTTCTCAAACCGCGGGGGATATCTTCTGCTCTCTACCGGCAACAAATCAGAAAGCGCAATGGGATTTGGAACGCTTTACGGCGATCTCGCAGGCGGCTACAATATGATTTGTGACCTGACAAAAACAAACGTATACAAAGTTGCAAATTATATTAATAAAGACGGAGAAATTATTCCGCAGGCTATTATTGATAAAGCACCATCTGCAGAACTTCATCCGGGGCAAAAAGATCAGGACAGACTTCCGGAGTACGCAATTCTGGATGATATTATTGAAATGTATTTTGAACAAAATATTCCGGCAGAAGAAATTTACAAGAAATACAATAAACCGGTTGTTGACGAAGTTATCAAAAAAACATACAGAATGGCTTACAAACGCAAACAATGCTGCATAGGAACACGCCTTACGGAACGCTCATTCCTTGCAGGGATTGATTTGCCAATTGTTCAAAAATTTTATTAACGTTCATATTCTTGCAATATAAAAGATGATTACCTTTTCTACGGGTAATCATCTTTGAATGCCAGCATCATGTACAAAAATTACAAATCGCTGGACAAACTTGCATCTGCTCCGGAAAAACCGCGAAGAGAAATAAAACAAAACGGCTTATTTTATATAAAACAAGCCGTTAAATTTTTCCCTTTTTAATGTTACTAAGTTTTAGTTATAATATATTAACCGTTAATATTCTTGTATTTATAGCTCAACATACTGTATGTATCTGAATCTGAAGATGATGAATCATCTCCGTAGAATGTTGACATATTAGTTGCCATCTGATGGTTAAATTTATCAACCATTTCCTGCTTTGAAGCATCAACCTGATATGCTGAAATTTCTGCATTTGTAACATATCCGTCATGGTTTGTGTCGATGGCATCAAAATTTTCAAGCACCATAGTAAGCGTATCAGAGGACATGCCGGACATCATTAGTTGTGATAAATCCTGTCTTGACAGTCCTTTTGATGACATCTGGTTTGTGAGATTAGTCATTTCTGTCGGACTTATGATGCCGTCCTCATCTTTATCAATATTATTGAAGTTAGTTTCAAGATAAGACGCAAATGTCTGATTTAGATATAAATTATTTTTAGAATCACCTCTTGCCTCGTTAATTCCCTCCAGTGTGACACCATCCGGAGAAAGCTGTGAAAGATATGAAAATGTATTGGTAAGCCCTGAATAAAATCCGGCAAATAGTGATGAACCATTATAATTAGCCATTGTCTAGCCTCCTGCTTTCTACTTTTTCTTATCTTAATGATATTTTGCAAAAAGTCAAACATTCATATAGATGATTTTTCTCAATGTAAAAATATGTAACGAAATAAATAAAAACACTAAAGTTTTACTAAGAATAAACCGATTACATATATGTACAACAGTTTAATAAGGAGTGTGTAACATGGAAGACAAAAAAATTCTTGATATGGAAGATATGATGGTGGATTATGCAGAAATGACAAGCTTTGATTTTAATTCACTTGATTACAGACAAATGCAGGAGTTACAAAAAATTACTGAAGGTGACTATGCAAACCAGCCTTATGCTTTTAAATACGGCAAGTTTGATTTAGTTGATTTATTCCACTCTTTTATCTCACAAAAAGATTAAAAACAGTCTAAATAAAAATTAAGGATATGTGAAATGAACGAAGAAAAGTATTTATTCAACAAAAATTGTTTTCTTCCGAGCTGGGGCATAGACGATATTGAACCTCATTTCCCGGACGAAGATACTGAAGAATCCAGTCCTGTGGAGGCAGAAATTCAAACAGCAGCGGTATACATTCCGCATCGTAAAAGCCTTGCGACCTTGTTAGCTGAACTGGAAGAGATAAAAAATTCAATAGAAGATATTAAAGCCAGACAATGGCACCTTGCAAAACTCATGAAATTCCACAAGGAGGGCTTTGCAAGACAATAAGAGAACGGACTAGCAGATTTGGCGGATTTGTAAGCCGGTAGAAGTCTCAGAACTTTTACCGGCTTTTTGTGTTTTACTTAAAAACTTTATTTGTTAGATATTTTTACCGAGGTTATAAGCCTGTTGAAGCAGTTGCGGATGGTTTTCGGCATCAGACGGATTATTAAGTCCGCCGCCGCTGACATACCCGCAGAACTTTACACCGTCAAAACAGGCTATCCAGCCGTTCACGCCGTTAATAACAGTTTGTGCAACATCATCGCCGTCATCTGCTGAGGCTGTTATCAGATATACTTCTCTAAATTTATAGTCAGAACAGAATAATGAATTTGCTCTGTCTATAACCGTTTTCATCTGCCCGCACATTTCATAGTAATACACAGGAGTTGCCCATACTATAACATCCGAATTCTTGATTTTTTCAGTTATATCATTTGCATCATCATTAATGACACAATGTCCAATTTTCTGACAGGCAAGACATCCTTTACAGAATTTGATATCCTTATCTTTTAATGAAACAAATTCAACCTCATGTCCTGCATCTTTTGCACCTTTTTCAGCTTCTTTGGCAAGAATTTCCGAATTGCTGTTATTTCTTATACTTGTTGATATAATCAATACTTTTTTCGCCATCTCTTTCTCCTGTATTTTCTGTACTATCCTGCACATCAATTAGTTTATAATATACGGTGAAGAATAGCAAATACTTATCAAGAATATTCATTTATGCCTTAAAAGTATGATTAATCCGGCATTACATTTTTCAAAAAACTCGCCGGATTCCCGCAGACAATAGTATTTGGCTCAACATTTTTTGTAACAACGGAACCCGCACCGATAATAGCACCGTCACCGATTTCTACCCCCGGTAGAATTGTTGAATCTGAACCTACCCAGACATTCTTACCCAGAATAACCGGAGCAGGCAGCATATTTGCTCTTGTTTCAGGATTTAAATCGTGGTTCAAAGTCGCAATTGTAACATTATGTCCTATAAAACATCCGTCACCAACAGTTATGCCGCCTTGATCCTGAAAACGGCAGCAGGCATTTATAAATACATTTTTCCCGACGGTAATATTTTTCCCGCAGTCTGTATAAAAAGGCGGAAACATCCGAAAAGACGGATCAACATCTTTTCCGGTAAGTTTTGAAAATAATTCAACAAGCTCTTCCGGAGTATGATACTTGTTGTTGATTTCCATAGTAATCTTAATTGCTTCCTGACTCAATGCATTAAAAACTTCAAATAAACCCGAAGAAGCGTCAACTTTTTTGCGGTTATTCATATAGTCAAAAAATTTTATTAAGTCCATATTCTTCTATCTCCTATTAAAAAAACTATCACTTGCCGGCAGGATTTTATAAACATCGTATACAGGAGATTTATAAGAAAAACTATAATATAAAAAATAATTATTGTAAAACATAAAAATATGTAATTAAAAAAGCCCGCCCTGAGTAATAAGGCGGACTTTTAAACTAAATTTTTCAGGTAATTAAGCTTCCTGTTCCTGTTTTTGCTGATTAATAAGGTTTTGTAATTTTTCTTTAATTTCATCGCCTTTTTTCTGCATATCAGAAACAACATCATCGGCTTTTGCCTGAATTTCTTTTACAGTTGCATCTGCACGTTTTGCAACATCTTTTGCAGTGTCTGCAATCATTGCGCGGGTTTCTTCACCGGATTTTGGAGCAAGAAGAATACCTGCTACAGCGCCTATAGCACCGCCTACCAAAAAACCTGCTAAAAATTTTGTTGCTGACATAATTAATTCACTCCTTTTCTTTTATTCATATTTACTTTAATTCGTTTTACGGATTTATGCACCCCCGATTAGGGCTAGTTATTTTTTCGAAAATAAACCCATTACAGTGACAAACCCTTTCATAATACCGTTGAAGAGTGATTCGGAAATCATTTTTGTTTTTCCGAAAACATTTTCCACGGCTGTTTTCAAAGAATCAACACCTTTATCTGTACTGCGAATAATAGAATTTACAGCCTCTAATGTTTCTTTGAGTTCATAAATAGCAGGCCTTAGTTCTTTATTCAAAAGTAATGATGTCTCATTTACATTCTTTGCCAGAGTTGATAAATCATACAGGAGTTTAACCAGAAACACGCCGACAACTATTACAATAACACCGGTTGCCCAGGCGAGAAAGGTCAATCCTTGATTTAAAGCTATTTGAGATAGTTCCATTCAATTTTTCCTTATAGTTAGTATTCGTACTCATCATCGGCAGAAGATTCAAGTTCTTTAGCTTTCAACAACTTTCTGGATTTAACCATATTATTGAATTTTCTCAATTGTCTTTCCAATTTATATTTCATCAAATCAACAGATTCAAGAGCCTGTTTTTTAGCTTCTTTAATAGCCGGAGAATGTTTTTCATACAATTCACAGGCAGCTTCTTTAAGCTCTCTTCTTGATTCTTCTCCCGGTTTAGGCGCAAACAGAACGCCGGCAACTATACCGCCGACAACACCTGCCAAAAGCCCCATTCCGAACATAAAAGATTTATTTTTACTCATAATAATCAACCTCGTCTTTCGTTTACTTATTATAACATATTGTCGGAGCAATTACAATCGGCAAGTCATGCGTTTGCATAATTTTTGTCATAAAAATCCTTTGCCATTGCAATCATGCTACATATAGATGCAGCTTTTTTGCATCGTCCTTTCAGGCTAAATAGCAAAACATACATTAGTATATTTTTAATCATATTAATTTGATATCTGCGTTTTTTTCTTTCCAGATATTCAATGCCTGAAACAATTTTTTCTTTTACCTGAATTATTACGCATCTGACTGTTTTTACATCTTCAATCAAGCCGTCTTTCGATTCAAGCACCTTTTGAGAAAATGCGCAGACCTTTTTGTCAGCCATTGTGATAAAAAACAGCACAGCCGCAACGATAATTAATTCTGCTATGAAAATTATTGCAATAAAGAAATACATTTTTATTATTCTTGCTTTTGTATTATTATATTTGAAGTATAAGATATCAACATGAAAAAGGGAATACGCCCAAAGTAGTATTTAAAATTATGATTAAAGCAATAGTCGGTAATCTAAGGTTTTATACATCATTAATAGCGGCAAAGGCAGCATTTCTCGGGATTAAACTTCTGAACAAATCCTCAGGAACATCTTTTGCAGGAATGCTGGTGCTGAAACTTTACCCTGATTTTTTACGCAAATGCCCTGATTATATAAAAGAAAATATTATCACTATTACGGGAACTAACGGGAAAAGTACAACCTCCGGCTTGATTGCGCATATTTTAGAAAATGCCCATCAAAAAGTTATTCATAATGTACGCGGCGCCAATATGCTCACAGGAATAGCGAATGTTTTCGCTCTGAATTTGTATCCTTTCAAACGTTATGATTATGCGGTATTAGAATCTGATGAAGCCTATCTGACAAAGCTTTATGACTTTATAAAATCAGACTATCTTGTCGTAACAAATCTTTTCCGCGACCAGCTTGACCGTTACGGCGAACTGAACACAACCGCATCGTATATCCGGAACGCCATTGACAAAAATAAAAATCTGAAACTTATACTGAATGCGGATGACCCGTTAGTTGCAAATTTCGGACATAACAGACAGGCGGTGTATTACGGGTTTGAAGATGTAGTATTTGAAGAGGCACAAAAAGATTCAAATGCACCGGAAGAAGCGTTCAACTGTATCTGCGGCAAGCCGCTCCGGTATGAAAAACAATTTTTCGCACAACAAGGACACTATTATTGCTCCTGCGGATTTAAACGTCCCGAATGTGATTATAAAGCTGATGCCAAAATTCACAAAGATTTTTCCATAATTACAGTAAGACATAACGGTATTATTTCTGAATTTAAGATAAAACTTGTCGGGTTATACAATGCCTATAATGCACTTGCTGCAATCGCTTTAGGATTTGAAAACGGTCTGAACCAGACAGAAATTCAAAAAGCTCTCGATACATACAAATCAATCTTCGGAAGAACGGAGCGCAGAATAATCAAAGGTCATTCAACCCTTATTCAGCTTATAAAAAATCCGACAGGCGCAAGTGAAGTTCTTAAAACCGTTGATTTGAAATCAAATATAGTAATAGCAATCAACGATAATTATGCTGACGGCAGAGATATTTCATGGCTCTGGGACAGTGATTTTGAACAATTACAAAATGCAGAAAAACTTGTCATCACATCCGGTACACGTGCAAATGATATGGCCACCAGACTTAAATATGCAGGCATTGCTCAAAACAGGATTACTATTGAACCTGATATAAAACAGGCTATTGAAAAAGCTTGCGTTAACGGTGATAATGTAACTATTCTGCCGTCATACACAGCTCTTTTAAAAATAGACAAAATGAAATTAAAATAAGAAAGAAGGTACAAAATGTTACTCGGTGTAAATATTGACCATGTTGCAACATTAAGAAATGCAAGAGGCGGGAAAGAGCCGGATACAATACTTGCTGCGGATATTTGTGAGCAAAACGGCGCAACTTCAATCACAACACACCTGAGAGAAGACCGACGCCATATTAAAGATGAGGATGTAAGAACTCTTATAAAAACACTTAAAACAAATTTAAATCTTGAAATGGCAGTAACAGAAGAAATGGGCAGAATAGCACTTGAAATAAAACCTCATTCTGTTTGTCTGGTACCGGAAAAAAGGCAGGAAATAACGACCGAGGGCGGACTTGATGTTTCAGGGCAGCTTGAAAAAATTACAAATTTTGTAAAACCGCTTAAAGATGCCGGAATTATCGTAAGCTTATTTATCGACCCGAATGAAGAACAGGTTAAAGCCTCTGCCAAAACGGGCGCACAATTTATTGAAATGCACACAGGTCAATATTCGGAAGCTTACGGAACCGAAAAAGAGGAAGAAGAATTTCAAAAACTCAAAAAATCAGCTCAATTAGCACAATCTCTCGGGCTAAAAGTCAATGCAGGACACGGGCTAAACTATGATAACGTACACAGAATGCATGAAATTCAAGGGTTATATGAGCTTAATATAGGTCATAGCATAATTTCACGTGCAATATTTACAGGACTCGCAGCAGCCGTCAGAGAAATGGCTGATTTAACAAAGTAGAAAATAAGGATTAATCAAACATGAAAAGTCACGAAGAAGTAGTAGAAGAAATGCAAAAAGTCGCTGAACAAATGCGTCTTGATGACATAGAAGAAAATCCTGATATTCTGGATGAATATTTTATATGTGATTGCTGCGGCAAAGAGCAATGTCTTGCAGGGTCAATCCAATACGGGAATTACAGACTTTGCAACGATTGTGTATTACTGGCTGAAATAGGTTTTGAATTAAAAAAAATCGAAAAAATTGAAGACCTTATTGAAAAAATGGAGGACAAAAAACTTGCGGAAGACTGCGAGTATATAAGACAGGAAGAACGCAAAAGAAATAATTAGTTATGGACAAAAAAATATCTGATAAAGTAATAGGACGTCTGACATTATATCATTGCATACTGTCGGATTTTATTAAAGAAAATATAGAATTTATCTCCAGCAAACAAATAGCAACACGCCTTAATATTGACGATTCACAGGTGCGCAAAGACATATCTCTCCTGAATAATTCAGGCAAATCAAGAGTAGGATACATAGTAAAAGAATTGAAAGCCTCCATAGAAAAGACCCTCGGGTTCAAAAAGGAGAAGAAAGCTTTTATTATAGGTGCCGGCAATCTTGGCTCCGCACTTGCAAAATATGATAACTTTATGAACTACGGTCTGAATATTCTGGCGCTGTTTGACAATGATAAAAATAAAATCGGGAAAATCGTAAACGGCAAAAAAATATTGGATATCAAAGAACTGGCCAAATTAAAACAGGAATTAAATGCTGATATAGCAATTCTGACAGTTCCGCGTGAATATGCGCAAAAAACAGCAGAATATCTGCTGAGTGCAAACATAAAATACATTTGGAATTTCACGCCGGTAGTGCTTGAAGTGCCGCAGGATGTACAGGTTTGGAATGAAAACTTAATGGGAAATCTGCTGCAGTTTACTTATAATATTTAAATCTGTCAACCTGTGTTTTGCAGGATAATAAATCAAAAGGATTATATATAACAAGATTGAGAGAATACACATAGCTTTTTCCTGTTGTTTATAATATAATTGTGTTATGAAAAACGTCAGACAAACGAATATAAACACACACAGGGATGCCTGGATTGAAATTAATTTAGAGAGCCTGGAACATAATATAAAAGAAATCAGAAAAAATGTCCCGAAAGAAACAAAACTTCTCGGGGTCGTAAAAGCAGATGCTTACGGGCACGGTGCTGTAATGCTTGCGCCGGTAATTCTCGCATCGGGAATTGATATGCTCGGAGTTGCCTCCATTGATGAAGGTGTTGATTTACGTAATGCAAAAATCGGATGCGATATTCTTGTTTTAGGAGCAGTACCGGTATGGGCAGTAGAAAGTGCCGTTGCGGCTGATTTATCTATATCAGTATTTTCAAAAGACCACATTGAAGCCTGCCGTCTTGCTTATGAAAGAACAGGCATAAAACCTAAAATCCACGTTAAAATTGATACCGGAATGAACAGAATTGGAGTATCAGTTGACGAAGCCGTTGATTTTATAAAACAGGTTCAAAATTGTGACTTTATAGACTTCAAAGGGCTATTCACCCACCTTGCATCAGCTGAAGAACGGGATGAAACTCAATTACAGATAGATAAATGGAATAAAATCATTTCACAAATAGACACAACAGGGCTTCTTCTCCATATTCAAAATACTGTAGGAACAATGTACTATGAAGTTCCTACTACAAATATGCGGCGTGTTGGTATAGCATTATACGGCTTGTACCCAGACCTGCCGCCGGATGCTGACAAAAACAAGTTTGACCTTAAACCGCTTTTGAGTCTTAAAGGGAGAATTGTTCATATCCATGAAGCTCATGACGGTGAGGGCGTAAGCTATTCCCACACATACAGAGCACAGGGAACAAGAACCATTGCAACTGTTCCTATAGGATATGCAGACGGGGTTCCGAGAATTCTGTCCAACAAAATCTGTGGAATTCTAAACGGACAAAAAGTTCCTCAGGTGGGCAATATAACCATGGATCAAATGATGTTTGATATTACCGGTACAGATGCCAAAGTCGGGGATACAATTACACTACTCGGCAACGGAAACACCATAGATGAGTGGGCACATATTGCAAAGACAATTAATTACGAATTAACCTGCAGATTAAAAGTCAGACTGCCAAGGGTTTATACAAGATAGGTGAAATATGGAAAATTTTGATATAGGGATAATCGGAGCAGGTCCGGCAGGGTATACTGCAGCATTTCACGCAAAATCAAAGGGGCTGAGCGTTGTAATTTTTGAAAAAGACTGCACAGGCGGTGTCTGCCTTAATAAAGGATGCATCCCGACTAAAACAATTCTCCATGTATCTGAACTCTATCAGGAAATGCAAAATTGTGCAGATTTAGGTCTGTCAGTTGAAAACACAGGCGTTGATTATAAAAAAATTTTAGAACATAAAAATCAGGTTGTTGAAAAATTAAGAAAAAATCTTGAACTAGCCCTTAAAAACAGCAAAATTCAGGTGATACATTCCGAAGCTGAAATAGTTGATTCAAACACAATAACAGCAAACGGAGAAACTTTCAAGTGCGGGAAAATCATCGCTGCAACAGGAGCAGAACCAAAAGAACTTAAAGGATTACAGTTTGACCACAAATTCATCCTTAACTCGGATGACATATTAAATTTAGAAGAACTGCCCAAAAGTATACTTATTATTGGCTCCGGCGCTATCGGAACAGAATGGGCAAGAATTTTTTCAAACTTCGGTGTAGAAGTTACTGTTATTGAATTTGCCGGACACCTTTTACCGCTTGCCGACACTGAAGTTTCAAAACGGCTTGAACGGATGTTCAAAACTAAAAAGATTAAATTTTATACCGGAACAACTGTTGAGAGAATTGACGGGAAAAATGTTCTGCTCACAAACGGAGAACAGCTTAATCCCGAAAAAATTCTTCTTGCGGTCGGAAGAAAACCTGTTTCAACAGAAAAAATCAGCGGGGTGACATATATCGGAGATGTATGCGGCTCTATTCAGCTTGCCCATTTCGGCATAAAACAGGCAATAGCAGCGATTGACGGAATTAAATTTGATGAAAATCTTGTGCCGTCGGTAGTATACGGCTACCCTGAAATAGCGTGGATAGGAAAACGTGAACAGGATTTGCAGGAAGGCTCATACAGAAAATCAAATCTGCTTATCTCCGCACTCGGTAAAGCACACTGCGATAACTGTACAGACGGTTTTATTAAAATCCTTTCACAGGATGACAAAATAATCGGAGCCCACATAGTTTCTAAAGAAGCATCAGCCTTAATTCATCAGATTTTAATAGCTATGCAGAATAATATTACCATTGATAAGCTGAAAGAAATCTGTTTTGCCCACCCGACCTATTCAGAGGGAATTTTTGAGAGCTTGTGGAGGTTTTCATAAATGAGAGAAAGACTGCCCGAATATCTTAAACGTCCTATTATTGACACCGACAAAACAAGAACCGTCCGGAAAATTCTCAAAACAAAATGCCTGAATACTGTTTGCGAAAACGCGCGCTGCCCGAATAAAAATGAATGCTACACAAAAAACACCGCAACTTTTTTGATTATGGGGAATGTCTGCACTCGCAACTGCCGTTACTGCAACATAGGATGTGCAAAACCGGAACCCCTGGACCAGAATGAACCCAAACATGCAGCAGAAGCCATTCAGGCTCTCGGGTTAAAATACGCTGTAATAACATCAGTAACACGCGATGATTTGCCTGACGGCGGAGCTGAACATTTCACAAACTGTATAAAAGAAATAAGAACCCTCACGCCTGAGGTTAAAATAGAAATTCTTACACCGGATTTTAAAGGCGACAGGAATGCTCTTGACGTAATAATTAAAGCGCATCCCGAAGTATTTAACCACAATATAGAAACAGTTGAACGCCTATTTAAAACAGCACGCCCGCAGGCAATATATTCCCGTTCTCTTGAAGTTCTAAAATACGTAAAAGATAACAGTGACATTATAACCAAATCAGGTCTGATGGTTGGTCTCGGAGAAACTATTGAAGAAATAGAACAAACTCTTCTTGCTTTGAATTCAGCAGGGTGCGATATTGTAACAATAGGTCAGTACATCCAGCCGTCAAAAGAGCACCTCCCCGTTGCTAAATATTATACTCCCGAAGAATTTGAAGAGTTAAAAAAGCTTGCTGAAAAATGCGGGATTAAGCATTATCAGATAGGTCCGCTTGTCAGAAGTTCGTACAATGCGGCAGAACTTCATCATTAGATTTTAAGTAACACTCTCACGCACCGGTTCGCTATCGTATTCAAATAACATTCCGCACTGTTTATTTGATTTTTATTATAAAAAAATCCAGTATTATACATACAATTAATACAAAAATATGATAAAAATTTCTATTGACCTGATAAAATTAAATTATGTACGAGTACGAATTAGAGACAGAAGACAAAGAGCTTAAGAAAGTAGGGCTTGAATTGATGTTTCTCACACCCGAAAAATATGATAATGAAGAGGGAATAACATCAGTTGAACTCGCCAAACTTGTAGATTTGCCACTTGATATCGTAAAAAAGAAACTTAACATCCTGAAAGATGCCGGAATCGTAAGAGTCAAAGGAATAAAACCCAAATACTGGAAATTTGATGAGTATAATTTTCAGAGAATGGATGAACATGATGAACTTTTCAGGCTTTTGTGCAGTTTTGACGATGTAGATTTTGACAGATTTTTCAGTTATTAATATTTTTATTTTTGTTTTATTATTTTTATTGTTAACCCCGTTATATAGTAATTATCAGACAAAATATGCGTATAAATTCAATAAAAAATCTTGCAATGGCGGCTGCTGTTCCGCTTTCTTTCAAACAACACCCCAATCATATAAATAATAAACAGCAGTCAGACCGTTTTGAAAAACAAAAGTCAAATACAAAACCTGAAAAAATCTTTACTGCCATAATTATACCGGCAGCAGTACTGGCGATTGGAGTCTTAACTCTTGCACTGACACAAAAAGAGAAAACTCCGGAGCCGCAAACAAGCGCACACAAAGCATTGAAAGATGCATCAAACGGTATCTTCTGGCTTAAATCAAAAGAGGAAATCTCAAAAAGCATTAAAATCTCTCAAACCCTATCGAGGGAAAAACTGGACGGTAAACGTACAGGCGATATGCTGCTGGATTTTTTAAATTCGGATGTAAGACAGTTTCAATACCACGCATATAATGTATTTACAAACATTGAACACGACAAAATGACCGCAATTCTAAAACCGTACCTTGAAGACAGAAATTTGCAGTTTCACGGTCACGACAGCACCAACCTGCGCGCACAAATATTCAGCATACTGAAAGAAAAGGGCACAGGTAAAGATATAGAACTGCTTCAGCCTTATTTAAATCCGAAAGACGAATGGTATAAGTTAGCACGTGAATCTCTCGATGCCATAGCAAAGCGCAGCAGATAATTATTTACCTATACAGAAGTGGTCAAAGATATTATTGAGAATATCATCCGTTATAACTTCGCCTGTGAGTTCATCCAGATACAAAAGCGCCTGTTTCACATCAATTGATATTAAATCCTGAAGTTCGCCGTATTCTGCCGCTCCGAGCGCTGTTGTAAGGCTTTCTTTTGCTTTTGCCAGACAATCCTGCTGTCTTTTGTTTGTAATAAATTCCGTATCATCAAGCGAAAAATCACACACTATTTGTTTAATTCTGTTTTTGAGTTCTTCCAACCCCTCACCGGTAACTGTGGAAAGATAAAAAATATCAGGTTTTCGTTCTGTTATAAGATCACATTTATTGGCAATTATGATATGCCTTTTATCTTTTAAAAGCTCTAAAATACTTATATCATCGTCATTCATGCCGGTCTGTGCATTATATAAAAACAGAACCAGATCAGCTTCATCAACAGATTGTTTTGAATATTCAATCCCGATTTTTTCTACTTTTTCAACTTCATCATTGTCACGGATGCCTGCAGTATCAATCAGAGTAATTGCAACATCCCAATCAAGATTTTCTTTCAAAACATCACGGGTAGTACCTGCAATATCAGTTACAATTGCACGTTCTACATTCAACAATGTATTAAAGAGAGAAGACTTACCGACATTTGGTTTGCCGGCAATGGCAATTTTAACACCCTGACGCATAATATCCGACGCCTGTGCGCAGGATAAAATTTTATCTATCTTTTCAATAGCTTTTTTAAATTCATCAATAAGATATGAATATTCAGGTTCACGAACATCTTCAGGAAAATCTATTCCCGCGACGATTCTTGAAAGTACCTCAAAAATATCTTTTCTGATTTCGGCAATTTTACCTGCAAGCACTCCTGCAAGATTTTTGGCTGACTGTCTGGCAAACTGTTTTGTTTTGGAGTGGATTAAATCAGCCACCGCCTCGGCCTGTGACAAATCCATTTTGCCGTTCAAAAAAGCCCGTTTGGTAAATTCACCGCGTTCCGCCATACGCGCCCCGTACTGCAAAACGAGGTCAAGAATGTTTCTTACAACATTAATCCCGCCATGGCATTGAATCTCAATTACATCTTCACCTGTATAGCTGTTAGGTTTTTTAAAAGGAAGTACAACAACTTCATCAATTTTTACATCGCCGTCTACAATCCAGCCATGGGCAATTTTTCCGGCTTCCGGATTTTTTTTGGAAAAAATCTTGTTTATAATATCAAAACTGTTATCGCCGGAAATTCTAATAACGCCGACTCCGCCCGTTCCTATCGGTGTTGCTATTGCCGTAATTGTATCAAATTCTTGCGTGATATTCATACGATTATTATAATACAAAGAGAAGAAAAGCGGGGAATTTCTTCCCCGCCGCTATTTAAAATCGTGACTTTAAAAAAGCCTGCCCTATTGTAGAAAGAAGATTTGCGTAATCAATCGATGACCCGCCACCGCCGCCGTTTGTTGCGTTATAGCTAGCCTGATTGTAAGAGTTGCCGGCAGAACTGTTTTGCATAGCAGCACCGAGATAACTCATAATATTATTTATCATCTGGTTTTGTGTTCCGCTCAATAAATTCAAATAATTATAACGCCGCGAAAGTTCATCATTAATCAAATTTGACTGTTGTGTCAACACGTCCTGTGCTAGAGAATTCATAGCATCAGCTCTGTTGCTTTCGATTGAATTTAAGTTATCCATAAATACGGAATTGTCAAAGTTCCCGAATCTTGACGCTATGTCATTTTTAAGGTCATTAATCATAGGTGTATAGGTATCGTTGATTAAATCCAAACCTTTATTTGTATAAGCGTCAACCTGTGCCTGTAAATTCTTTTTTGTGTCATCATCAAATACATTAACGTTTTTCAGAGAATCTGTAAAAGAATTTTGTACATAATCATAAAGATTTTTTTCAGAATCAGACATATTATAATTTGTGGTGACAGTATTGCCGTTTTTACTGGTAGTTGCTATAGTCTGACCGTTTACGGAAACTGCACCGTTAGAAAATGCGGGGTATTTACTTTTTTTGCCCATTTTTTGTTCCTTTCATTAGAGGAACAAGGGGAAATTCTTGTGTGTGTGACACTATATTATACCATATAAACGCAAAATCTGTCCAGCCGTTTTGTACAAAATATTTTTTTAAGGTATAATCGGGGTATGGAAAAGATGACTTTAGAACAAATTAACGAGCTTATATCAGACAAGAAATTTGAAGAAGCACAAAATTCACTCAAAGAATTATTACACGACGACGAAAAAAATATAGAAGCCCTGAAACTTTCAGGATTATGCAATGTTAATCTTGAAAAGTACGATGAAGGCAGAAAAGATTTTGAAACAGTAGTAAAATACAAACCGGAAGATGCGTCAAGCTGGTTTTATCTTGCAAACTGCTATGACAACATGGATGATTTTTTGCATGCAAAATCTGCTTATCAGGAGGTTATCCGTCTAAGAGAAAACTACATTGATGCATACAAAAACCTATGCGTAGTTTATGTTAAATC
>CALUTF010000020.1 GCA_944323595.1 Candidatus Gastranaerophilales bacterium
AATTTTTCAACATCATTGAAAAGCCGGTATTTCAAAGATGTTGAAAACTTCTTGAACATTTTTTACAGGCGGCTACTTCAATATTTAGGAGTAGTGTTGATGCAAACTTATGTTTGCCCCTCACAGAGGTCAATTGACGGGGCGAGGGCAATAGATTTCCAATGTCGAGGAGTCGCCTTGTATTAGGTGTTCAAAAAGTTTTTAATAGCTTTTATTGGCGGCTTTTATATAAACCATTGTTCCCTCTCCTTTTCAAGGAGAGGGTGAGGGTGAGGTGCTAATGTGTATGTATTCTTTTATTAAATCAGGCTCTGTGATAATTTTTCTACAACTGATTTATTTTCGAACTTATTCTCTTACTGACTGATTGACTATAATTCCTTTTACAATCCGACTTTTGTTGAAACCATTTTCTAATACAAACAAGGCTGAATCACAAATATTACAAAAATAAAGCAGAACCAAATAACAAAATTCCGATAATTACAGCAATCATCGTTGCAAACATTACAGCCCCTGCAGAAATATCCTTTGCCATACCGACAAGTTTTGAATATTTATTATGGAAAACTGCATCTAAAGAAAATTCTATCGCTGAATTAAACATCTCAGCCACGACAACTAAAGCTATAGCAAAAAGCAGCATACATAATCTCAGAATACTAAAATTACACAACACGCCAAGCATCATTACAAAAGCACCTGCAAAGAGGTGTATTCTTATATTTTGCTCACTTTTTATCGCAAGCTGCATTCCTTTACGTGCATTTTTAAATGTTTTTGAAAATCCTTGAGATTTATACTTGGTCATTCCCTTTTAATTCCAATACTTTCCAGCGCTTTATTCTGTAACTCTATGACAAAATTATAATCTTCTTCTGTCTGATGGTCAAATCCCAACAAATGCAGTATACCATGACTTATCAAAAAAGATAATTCATAATCAGGAGTAACATTCTTTTTTTCAGCTTCTTCAAGTACTTTATCCAAAGCAATAATAACTTCGCCTAAATTAACCTCACCGTCAAAAATAAAACGTTCGTCCTCCGGAGTATCCGCGAAAATTGCAAATGTAATTATATCTGCAGGGTAATCCTTATTTCTGTATTCTCTATTAATTTCATGAGTTTTTTCACTATCAGTATACAAAAAATCAAATGAAATTGTATTATACTCAAGTCCGGCAAGACAAGAATTTTCACCAATTTCAGATAAGTAGAACCGCAGAATTTTTTTAGCTCTGTCGAGATATTTTTTTTCAGCAATATTCCAAGCCGGATAGATGTTTTCACTAAAAATATTAATTTTTGTTGTTTTCGTCATTATTACCGTTACCCTGCTCAAGCTGTTTAATTTTGCTATCAAGTTCGTCGTCAAGAATCTTTGCCGGCATATTAATTTTATTTTTAGCAAATTCTTCTGCCAAATTTTCCTGATATTTAATACGATTGTGCTGCATTCCTCGTAAAATTCTGCTGAATGTTGCGGCTATAACTTTCAAATCATGAAGAGTTAACGGACTGTCTGAAAGCTGTGAATCGTTTAAACGTTCAACTATAATTTTATCAATCATTGCCTCAATTTCTTCAGGCGTAGGATTTTTTAAAGAACGGACTGCGGATTCCACCGCATCAGCAAGCATGCAAATAGCTGTTTCTTTTGTATTAGGTTTTGGACCGGCATATCTAAACTGTTCTTCTTTAACATTTTCTGCGCCCTCTTCCTGAATAGCCTGATTATAAAAATATGATGCCAGCCCCTCACCATGGTGCTGCAAAATAAAGTTTTGAATAACAGGAGGAATACCGTATTCTTTTGCAAGTTCTACACCATCTTTAGGGTGAGAAGTAATAACCATTTTACTCAATCTTGGATTAAGTTTCTTATGCGGATTTTCAATACAATAATAAGACTGGTTTTCAACAAAGAAAAGCGGTCTTTTTAATTTGCCAACATCATGATAAAAAGCCCCGACACTTGCTAAAATTGGATTAGCCCCTACTGCAGTTGCAGCAGCTTCGCAAAGATTTGCAACGAGAAGACTGTGGTGATATGTTCCCGGCGCTTCCATCTGTAATCTTTTCAACAATGGCTGATTGTGGTCAGCAAGTTCTTTCAAACCGTAAGATGTAATTATTCCGAACAAACTTTCAAACAACGGCAAGGTTCCAAGAACAATTATAGAACTTATAATACCGTTGAGTGCGACGAATAAACAATTTTTCAATATAAGCATATTACTTACGTCAATAAGACATTTTTCAAGCAAATATACGGCAAGAACAAGTACAAGACCCGCTATTGAAATATCAAAGCCTGTTTTAATTAAATCAAATCTTGTTGAATATTGAACTTTTGAAATTTTATGAATAGTAACCATTGAAACAATGTTCAAAAGTACGAATGTAACAAAAAACTGAACATCATACTGGAACCCGAGAGTCAAGGCTGACAATAAAAGAACTGATGAAATAAATGCAATTCGCGGATTTGTAAATATTGCAAGCAGACATACAAATGCAGGGAATGGCAGAACATACGGATAAACTCCAAGTGGAAGCATGTATGCTATTAATGCCATTGTTATTGAAAGTACGCCAAGTATTTTAAGATATCTGGATTCCAGATATGCTTTTTCAAAAAATTTCATATAACATAAAAACAGCAGCGTAGTAATAAATACTATTACATACATTGCAAAAAAGCCTTGCAGACTAAGTTCATAAACACTGTACCCCGCCTGTCTCAGGGCATCTCTTTTTAATCTTGTAACAGGTTCGCCCTCAAAAACAATCTTGTCACCTTTCTGGAAAGTAATTTCATAAGGTTTAACCTGATCCTGCGCGGTTTTTCTTGCCAGATCAGTTGCAAAGTCGTCAACTACTAGATTAGGGACTATAACCTGTTCCAGTAAGGCTGTTATTACAGAAACCTGCCTTTTAGAAACATTTTTAATCATATTGTCGGCAATAATCCGTTCGATATTTTCCCGCTCATAATCTTTTTCTGTGATACCAACCCGCAAAATATTTCCAAGTGTCGCATTAGACTTATCAAAAACTTCACGCAGAGTCGGCTCATCACTCTTTAATATAAAATCAATTACAAAGTCTTTTTTATACGGATCTGAGATATCAAATAATATACCTACTTCATCAACTTTGACTGCATCTTCAACATTTTTCTTTCTTATTTGCAAAATAGAAGTTTGTAGCATTTGAAGATTTGTTTTAATAAAATCATCTTCAGCAGGCGTTAAGACAGGCTCAACATTCTGTGCAACCTCTTTTCTGTGCTGCTCTGTTCGTTTAACATCAACGACCGTAAGCGTTTTAGGCGCAATTATATCACGTTTGCTAATCCCGTTTTCTATAACGTTTTTAAATAGAAAATTGGGAGACGCAATAATTGTAGTCATCAACAACGTAAACGCAATAAATGAAACTGTCTTTAAAAAGGCTGAAGACATTACTAAATTACGAATTTTAGAAAAATATTCTGTTTTAACCATAAATTAATACCCAAATTTAAGTTTCATATACCTATCTATTTTATATCTTCTTGAGAATTTTTCAAGCTTTGTGTTTTAAGCCGCTGCTGCACATCTTCCAAAAGTTTCCGATTTATTGAAAGCAGGTCTGAAAGTACAGCAATAATTGAAATTTGAAATCCTACAATCAAAAGAACAGCAGAAAGAATTAAAGACTGAACATGCCCGCCGCCGTCTCCAATCAGATAAAAATACAAAAATCTGATACCTATTAATAAACCGCAAAGAATAAATAATATTGAAAAAATTATAAAAAATCTAAACGGTCTGTAAATAATAAACATCCTTATCATTGTGAAAATAGAACGGCGTATATAATCAAACATATTATGTACAAGTTTTGATTTTCTAAGTTCGGGATTGACATTCACCGGCACGCACACAAGTGGCAGTCCCTTTACTTTTGATTGGATAATTGTTTCTAATGTATAAGTATAATTATCAAAAACATTTAATTTTATCGCAGCGTTTCTTGAAAAAGCTCTAAATCCGCTTGGTGCATCCTGAATATCTGTAGAGCTGACAAGACGCATAACAGCAGACCCCAATTTTTGCAAAAATTTTTTCAGCGGCGAAAAGTATTCAATTTTATCAACCGGTCGTGTTCCAATAACAATATCAGCACGGTTTTCAAGAATAGGTTTGATTAAATCCGGAATACAAGAGGCATCATATTGATTATCAGCGTCAGTATTTACTATAATATCCGCTCCCATATCAAGTGCTTTATTAATTCCTGTGATAAAAGCCTTAGCCAGACCGAGATTTTTTGAGAAACTGACAATCTTATCAACACCGCACTTTTGTGCAACTTCAACTGTTTTATCAGTAGAGCCGTCATTAATAATTAAAACCTCAATTTCATCTATACCGTCAATATGTTCAGGCAAAGCCGCCAGCGCTACAGGTAAGGTTTGCTCCTCATTAAAACACGGTATTTGTATGACAAGTTTCATAAAAATATTCTCTCTTTTAAAATTTATTTTTTATTATATAATTAAATTGTAAATATTACAAATCATGAAAAAACAGGGATATTTAATATTTTTAATAGTAATACTCGGTGTCATACTGAGAACTGCATTCTTAAATAAAACTGAAGGCTTATGGAATGACGAATATGTGAGCTACATGATTTCTGCAAGACCTTTCTTCAAAGACTTCTGGCAGGGAATTGTTTCGCAGTGCCACATGCCTTTGTACTATTTATATTTGAAGCTTTCGATGGGAATTTTCGGTGATAATGATATAATTTTACGAAGTTCATCAGTATTTGCCGGAATGCTCTCGATAATAGCAATGTATTATACAGGTAAAACTAAAGACGTAAAAACAGGACTTATTACAGCATTATTTACTGCAATAAGTTCTTTTTTAATCTACTATTCACAGGAAGTAAGATTATATTCCCTGCTATTTCTGTTTTCGGCATTATCACTTTTGACAACGTTGAATCTTATCAAAATTCAATCTAGAAAAAATCTGACATTTTATATTATTACTAATCTGCTTGTAATATTCACCCACACCATAGGATTTGTGTATGTTGCATTTAATCTGCTTTTTGTAAGCATTATGCTGTTTGAAAAACACCGAAACTTAATAACCAAACTCTGGAGTATTACGGGACTTGGCACAATTTTTGCAACGCCTTTAATTTTTAAAATATTTACAACACAATCTTTTTCACAATGGTGGGGGCATTTTACTATATCAAAAATCGGCTTTCTGTTTACCGATTATTTTTCACCGGTTCTTACAAATCTCATTAATGCACCTGATATATTTTTCTACGACAAAAGTCTGAAATTTATCATCTGTGCCATTGTTCCGGCTGTTATAGCAATATTATGGATAATTAAATCCATTAAATCAAAAACCGAAGCCGGACTCATAGGAATTTGTGCAGCAGTAATTACGGTGATGGTAATAGCTGCAATCTCAGGAAAGCTTGTTTTCACGACAAAGTATTCCATAGAAATCTATCCTATATTAATCTATCTTGCATCAAAAGGCGCGCTTGAAATTAATAATAAAATTCTAAAAAACAGTTTGATAATTATATTCTGTCTGATAAATGCCTTATATCTTATCTTAAGTCCTGTATCCGCACCGAAAATAAAAAGGGCGGAAGGTCATAAAATCGTAGCGGATATGCTGACAAGAGCAAATATAAAAAAAGGCGATATTATTCTTCTGACATACTACGATTATGACAGATTTAAAAAATATTTTGATTTTTCAGATTATCAGGTTGTATCAATCAACAAAGGGAATTTTAATTACTACCTTACCTCTGATACAACTTACAACGACGCATACCAGAACGGAAAAACTCTATATCGTAATGTATTTACCGATTATAATAACAAGAATTTTGAGAAACAGATTGAAAAGAAAATTTTAAAGCACATGAAAAAAGGTCAGAGTCTTTACCTGATAACACTTGATAGTGTATCAAACCTGCAGCCGGAACAAGTCGCAAATATTGTAAATAATGATGGACTTTACAACAGAACACCGCTGCTGTTTTTGGTCTTCTCATATGTCAAAAGCGAAGCATTTAATATATTGGCAAAACAGTTATCAATAGTACATTTTGAGGTGAAAGGAAATTGGAGATTAATCAAGTTAACAAAACTTAATAATAATTAAAAAATTAGCAATTTTATTTATGTTTGAGTGTCTATATATATAGAAGACCTCAGTGTGTAGGGATAAAAAAATGAGTGTAGAAAAGGTTAATTACAACAGCATATTACAAGGAAAAGCAGTACCGGACAGACTGTATGCATCCCAGGAGCAGGGTACCGCACGGAGGAGTATAAGGAATAATTTAAATTTCACAGGGGGAGTTGCAGGAGCACAAACAATTTCAACCGTTTCAACACCTGAAATAAAAGAAGTATTAATGAAATTAATGCCGCCAATATTCAGAGGCATGCAAAAACTCAAAAAAAGCATCGGGGAATTTCAAAACATTGTAATTAACTCAATCGGTACCGGTTTAGTAGCCCCGATACTTATCAAATATAACTTTTTATCCAAAACTGATGAAGATACAAGAACATATACAGCCTGGAGACAACCGGTTTCAGCAGTACTTGCAGTACTTACACAGGCACTGATAACATTGCCTTTTGACTTTGTTATTAACAAAATGGTAAATAACGGCGAATTTGGTCTGAAATATAATCTTACATTTGCACCTGATGAAAAACTTCTTGCAAAAGAGATAAAAGAAAATAATAAGAATCGCAAATTGTCTAAATCAGAACTTGCTGAGCTTGTAAAAGCTAAAAAGAAAAAACAATTTAACGAAATAGTAAACACTCTGCTAACCGAAAATAAAATAAATTTCAGCAAATACAATGATCCTAATATGGTAGCTTTACCTGATGAAGAACTTAAACAACTGGCAATTGCGACTATTCAGGAAGAACTAAACATAGAAAATGAAGAACTTAAAAAAAGCTATAAAGTAAAAACACCGGCAAGAATTCAAAGAACGGACTTCTTTAGAACTCATCCGGAAGAATCACTTGAATTTTTAAATGAAGTTAATTCAATTATAGACAGCGCAAAAACAGACAGAGATTTGAAATCTAAACTCAAACATAAACTGAAAGAATTGAAAAAAGCAAAAGCAGAACCTGAATTAATCAGCATGATGCAGGAAATCCATGACAGACATTCTTTCAGAGACAGAAAAACTAAAAAACACGTACCTCTGACAGAAATTACAAAACAAAAAGTCCGCGGTATGCTTGAAGACTTCTCAACATATTCAAGCTTCAAAGATTTTCCGTCACTTCAAAGACAAATTAACGCAGAAGGATTAAAACGTGTAAGCGAACTTGACGGTTCTATTCAACTATTAACAAAAGCCAAAAAATTACTCGAAAATAATCCTAAAATTACTATAAATGAAGTTTATGAAGTAATCAAAAAAGGTATACAAGAGGGTAAACTTCAGGCAAGATTAGAAGACTTCAAGCTGCCTGACGCAATGGTAAAACGTCTTGAACAACTTGTTAAATCCAATGTATCAGCACTAAAACAAATGTCAGGACTTGTCGTATCATTTGCAATGCTGCCTGTAACATGTGCATTACTGAACTGGACATACCCGAGATTTATGGATCTGGTATTCCCGAACCTTTCAAATAAAAAACACGATACCGAATCCAGTAATCTCATTGAAAGAGCAACAAAGAAGGGAGGTATTAGCGCATGATTAAACCGATAGGAGCGACCGTTAATACAATCATTACAGGAGTAAGACAAGCCGGAAATACCGCCCTTAACTACGGGATTAAAAAGCCGCTGAAAGCTCTTTCAAATGCCAAATTTATGGATAGCATCTGTGATGCATACCAGCAAGAAAAAATGAATATAATAACAGGCATCGGAGTAGGTTCTATTGTTTTAAAAGACGGATACGGATGTTATTTATATGTAAAACAAAGTTTGCACAATGATAAAATACCTGAAGACAAGAGAAAATTCGTTGCTGCACTGGATTTAACAAACGGCGGATTAATGATATTAACGCAGCTTGGTATGTACTTCACTATATCCAGACCGGCGGTACAGAAAAAAATGTTTAATGCTTTATTTGGAAAAACTTTCAGCAGAGCCGCAAAGAAAAGTAATATGGAAATCTTATCCCATCAGGATAAAATCAATGGTAAAGTTCCCGGGAAAAAATTCCACACCGCATACAATCAGATTGAAAAAGATATGAATGCGGTTTTCGGACACCTTGTAGGATTAGCAGCTTCAACAATCGTTGCAAAACGTATCATAGTACCGTTTATAGCAACTCCGCTGGCAGATAAAGCAAAAGCATGGATGTGCAGAAATGACAAACCGGAACCTGTACATAAAGATACAAGAAACACATATAATACTTATATTCCGGCAGCAAAACTTTCTGACAAAGCAACTCAAGCATCTACAAAGTTACTGAACAAATTTGGAATTAAAAAAGATACAGCAGCATAAGGATATCATACATAAAAAAGAGCCTTACTTTTAAGGCTCTTTGATTTTATGTTATTAAAACGGTTTAGTTTGATTTAGTTTTAATCTTAAATCTCTGAATCTTGCAACATCTTCCTGAGTTTTACCGGAATCTCTGAACACAGCCTGAGCCGACGGGTGAACCATCAAAACATAGTCCATATGTATTTCAAGAAAATTATAGCGTCTTGGAGGCTGGTTAGAATTTTTCGGATAAATTTCCGCATTAGTAACAGCAAGAAAGCGTCGCTCTTTATCATTAAGCAAATCTGTCAATTCACGATTTGTATTTGTATATTTAGAAACATGCACGATACCTTTAATATCATGATCAACTGTCAGAATGCTAACCTCTATAGGTACTGTATCAATATTTTTTGCCATACTTATATCCTTATACTTATGTTATATACTATAATACATTTTCCATAAATTGTCTATATCTTAAAATTTAACCAATTTCTTTTTCAAACGTGCCCCGTAAGCCTCATGGACATCAATAATTGCCATAAAGGCATTCGGGTCAATACTTTTTATAACCTCTTTCATTTTAGAAAGCTCAAGACGAGAAACAACGCAATAAATAATATCTTTATCCAACCCTGAATATCCGCCTTTTCCTCGCATATAAGTAACGCTTATGTCAAGATTTTCAACCAGTTCCCGTCCAATTTCAAAAGTTTTGTCGCTTATAACCTGCACGGATTTAGAACTGTTAAGACCGTCAAGTACAATATCTATCATTTTAGATGCAATTATATACGTCAATATAGAATACATCGCGCGTTCCCAGGTGAAGACAAAACCGCAAAGCATGTAAACAAGCAGGTTAATTGACATAATAATCTCACCGACAGAAAAACCAAACTTTTTGGAAAGGAATAACGACATAATTTCAGTACCGTCCAAAGAACCTTCACTTTTAAGAACAATACCTACACCCGTACCTAAAATAAGCCCTCCAAATACAGTTGCAAGAAGTAAATCTGTTGTCACAAGATGGGCATGAAACATATTTACGGCAAGAGAAAGAATAATGTTCGCGTAAAATGTTTGTAATACAAATTGTTTTCCCATTTTAGTAAAAGCAAGACATATAAAAGGCAAATTAAAAAGAAATATCAAAAGCCCGAGATTATACTTGGTAATATAACTGGCAATCATAGACAAACCTATAACCCCGCCGTCTATAATATTATTAGGAACCAAAAATCCCTCAAGAGCCAAAGCAGCAATAACAGCGCCTAATGTTAAGAAAAACAGCCGCTTAATAACTCTGAAAAATAAACTTTTAAAGGATATTTCCCGTTCCGGCATAATTAAACCTTACCTTTTGTAGAATTTGTATTTTTTTTGATAGTAATAAAATTATTTATTTTAAATATTGTTTTTTTATCATCTTCTTCGTCTTTGTCGTAGCCCAAAAGATTTTCCAAATCATTTTTTAGAGTAATAAGGTCATCATATTTTTTTAGAGTACCATCCAAAGACATAGAAACATCACCTGTTTCTTCTGAAACAACCAGACAGGCAGCATCGCTGCTTTCAGACATTCCGATTGCAGCTCTGTGTCTTGTTCCGTATTTCCAGCTGAGTTTAGGGTCTTCTGTTAACGGAAGTAAAACACCTGCCGCAACAATTTTATCACCGTTTATAACAACAGCGCCGTCGTGCAGCGGCGTATTCGGGTGAAAGATTGTCAAAATCAATTCAGTTGAAACATCTGCATTTAATTTTGTACCAACATCTGAATATGAAGTTGCTGCATTATCTTTATCAAAAACAATCAAAGCACCTGTATGTGTTTTAGAAAGATACTTGACAGATTCAATAAGTTCTTTCACGACATCAATAGAATCGTCCTTTTTAGAGTTGTTATGATTAGTTGAAAATGCGCGGCTGATGAAATCAACCTGCCCAAGAAACACTAAAAATTTTCTCAACTCCGGCTGGAATATAACAATCAAACTTAAAGAAATCAATGTAACGATAGATTTGAGGAACAAACCGATAATTTTTAAATCAAATCTGATTAATATCTCACTAAAAATCCACAAAAATACAAGGAAAAATGCACCTTTAACAATCTTTTCAGACTGGGTATTTCTGATAAATTTAATATACGTAGCATAAAGCAAGGCAACAATAATGGCAATCTCTATAAAATTTGTCCAACTAAAAGAGAAATCCATTGCGCCAATCTGGCTCTGTATATATGCTAAAATTGAATCTATCATTTGATTTTTAACCTATCCGGAATAACATCATGCGAGATAATGTCGTCCAATGTCTCTCTATTAATAATAATATCAGATTGAGAATTATTTACAAGTACCATTGCGCATTTTTGTACACGATTGTAGTTAGATGCCATTGAATAATTATAAGCACCTGTATTAAAAACGCATAATATGTCACCCTCATCAGGTTCCGGCAGTAAAATATCACTGATTAAAATATCACCTGATTCACAGAACCTGCCGGCAACTGTAACTTTTGTGTCAGGATTTTGCTCAGGTTTATTGGCAATTACAGCACTGTATTCAGCCTGATACATACTCGGGCGGGGATTGTCAGCCATTCCGCCGTCAACAGCAATATACTTTTTACCTTTAGGCACCTGTTTTGAACTGCCGATAGTATAGAGAGTAACTCCGGCTGTAGAAACTATACTCCTGCCGGGTTCAATAAATAATGCCGGCGCCTCAATTTCATATTTAGCAATGGCACTATTTAAAGACTCAAGAATAACATCAGCAATTTCAAATGCAGACGGAGGAACATCTTTTTCAGTATATTTAACGCCCAGCCCGCCGCCGATATTAATTTCATCGAGTTTCAAAGCAAATTTATCATCAAGGCGTTTTATTTCTCTAACAAGAATCTCAATTTCATCGTGATAAACTTTTGTTTCAAAAATTTGAGAGCCGATATGAGCGTGAAGTCCGTGGAGTTTCAAATTTGTATACTCACTTAAAATAAGCTCAACGGCTTCATCAATTTGAGTAAGGTCAAACCCGAATTTTGAATCAAGGTGCCCTGTCTGAATATATTCGTGAGTATGGCATTCGATACCCGGAGTTATTCTCAAAAGGATATCAACCGTTTTATTATGGGATTTTGCAATTTCATTAAGAAGTGAAAGCTCAAAAAAATTGTCAACGGAAATTCTGCCTACACCGAGTTCAATTGCAAGCGATAATTCATCAAAAGACTTGTTATTTCCGTTAAAAAGCACCTTATTCATATCAGCACCTGCTTTATAAACAGTATAAATTTCACCGGCAGAAACAACATCAAAACCAAATCCCTCAGAAATCAAAATTGATGAAATTGCCATTGTAGACAGTGCCTTAGACGCAAACATCATATTTACTTTCGGGTATTTTGAAAAGGCGTCTTTGTAATCACGGCAGACATTTCTGAGCGTAACTTCATCCATAACATAAAGTGGAGAACCGTACTTTTCAACTAATTCAACCGTATCACACCCGCCGATTTCAAGATTGCCGCTGTCATTTACTTTTGCAGTGACTGGTTTTAACAATTGATTTGTAGAATTTTTATACATTAAACGCCCCTAAATGCTCTGTCTCTTACAGTATGATTGTATCACAATTAATTAGAGAGTACAATGGCTAAACACACAAGAATAGAAAAATAAATCATTAAATTTCTTGCAAGAAAGAGCCGCTGATGAAAAGCCGGAGTCGCAACTTTTTCCATCGGAAAGTTCAGATAAGAAATACGTGGAAGTGAATTTTTATCAGTATTATATGAATATATCGCGCCGTAAAGTTGAATAGCATAAGGTATTGTAACCCACGTAAGCAAAAAATAATAATTCCCGCTGAAAAACACAAGAGCAAGAGCAGAAATATAGCCGAAAATGAGTAACACTCCAAGGAATTTAAGCGCCCTGAACTTATCACCGAATTTTAAACAAAAAGTTTTTTTACCTGCCGCCCTGTCTCCGTCAAAATCAAGTAAAGTATGAACATATAGCAGTATAACAGTGAAAATAACAATAGCCGCAGAAAGCAGAAATACAAAACCGGAAAAACTTCCGCACATAACAAAATAAACACCTTCAAAAAGCAGCGGTCCAAATGCCAAAGCAACAGCAGCTTCACTAAACCCTCGAGCGGAAAGAAAAGGGTATAAAAGAACAATCACAAGCCCTAAAAACGCTAATAAAGGAACTTCAATCCCGCAAACGAATGTCAAATACAGACCGCATAAAAAAGCGACAAGAAGAAATCCTCCGACAGCAGCTAATAACTCGTTAATAGTAGCATCGCCGCATCTGATATACGAGCACTTGGAAGCAGGAGCCCCCTCAAAGCCGCAAGGTGATGCCGAGAGTTTCTTATAATCCACATAATCATCAAAAAGATTTGTAGCAAGATGAGCAGCACCAATCCCCATAAGTGCAACAAATCCGTTTATTATATTTCCTCCCTGCTTTAAAGCAAACAAAAATACCGCAAGCCACGACATAACAGTCATTGGCAGGGAAAACAATCTGGAATTATTCAGCCAGAAAATAATTTTTCTAATCACTTTAAAATGCCTCCGAGCCCTAAAACAGACTCGTAACTTGCGCCGGCCTCAAGGATTTCTTCAGCTGTTAAGCCAAAAAGTGTCACAAGACCGACAACATCATTTTCCCCTCGTTTAAGCATTTTAACAACCATCCTTACGGCATCTTCGCGGGTTAAACTGGAAAACTGATCGTTAATACCGAGATGTAAACTTCGCTTCTTAGCTTTTCCCATAACTACACACCCCCCAGTGCGAGGAGTGCAGCGCCTATCATGCCGGAATAATTGCCGGCTTCAGCCTTTTTAACAACAGTAGGTGTGGTAACTATTTGAGAATTAACAGATACTGTAAGGTAATCCGTATCAACAAATTCAGCTAATGACCCCGAAAGTACAATAACAGACGGATCAAAAATATTGGCAAGCCCGACCAGTCCGAGCATAATATCCTCCTGCCAGCGGTTAAAAATTTTCGTCATCAATTCATCACCTTTTTGTTTTCCGCCTATAACATCATATGTTGTAATATTTTTGTCGCCGGATATTTCTTCTGCCGTAATTCTAAGTCCTGTGCCTGAGGCGTATATTTCAAAACAATCATAAGCCCCGCAGGTACATTTTCTATGTTTATCCATACGCATTTTAAAATGCATTTCACCGGCAGCGCCGTTTTTGCCTTTCATAAGTTTGTTATCTACAATAATTCCCCCGCCGACTCCTGTTCCGAGTGTAATCATCACAGAATCCGCAAATCCCTTTGATGCACCTATTACATGTTCTGCCCAGGCTGCACAATTGGCATCATTTTCGACAAAAACCTTTTTAGCACTCAAAGAAGAAAAATCCATTGTCGGATATTCTTTTGCGATGTTGCCTGTTGACCCGAGAATACCTGTATTGGAATTATTAACCGCACCACAGGTCGAAAAAGCAATAACATCAACTTCAGGTTCATATTTTTTTACGATTTCCCGAAAAAGAGATTTAATTTCAGCAAAAGTTTTCGGGGTCGGATGTTTTTCAATATCACACAAAATTTCGCCGGAATTGTTAATGATTGTATTATAAATCTTTGTACCGCCAACATCTATAGCAAGAGCCTTTTTCATCTACTTACCGGCCTTTTCTGTTGTTTTTACAAATGAGTCAAATTCTGTAAAAGACGGGTGGTTATAGACAGATTTATTTGCATTTGGCATTGATTTTACATTTTTCTTTGAATACTCAGCAGAATCAAGAATTATTTTGATTAAATTTTTAGCAATATCATAATTTGACATCAAACGTATTTTCATGACACCTATCCTTACCTGCCGCGTTGCACAAATCTTTTTGTAATCAGCTGAGGTCTTGTAATAGCAGACCCGATAACCACACAGTGAGCACCAAGTTCAAAAGCTCTGTCAACCTGCTCAGGCTCCCAGATGCGTCCCTCGAGAACAACAGGTTTATCTGTTTCTTTGACGAGCCTTTCCAACAGTTCAAAGTCAGGACCCTCGGATGTTAACGGTGAAAATTGTGTATAACCTGATAACGTTGTTGAAAGAATATCAGCCCCCGCATTAGCAGCATTTATTCCCTCCTCTACAGTGGAAATATCCGCCATAGAAACCCTGTTATTGATTTTTACGTATTTAATAAGTTCTTCAAGTTTGCTGCCATCAGGACGCGGGCGCATTGTTCCGTCAAAAGCAATTATATCTGCGCCGGCATTAACAAGGTCAACAACCTCTTTAATCCCAGGAGTAATATAGACTATCTCTTTCCAGTTGGCAGGAATAACATCCGGTTTGGTCAGCCCGATTACAGGGATATCAAACAAATGTTTCGCATTCTTAACATCTCTTACCCCTGCAACTCTCAGTCCGCCTGCACCGCCTTTGGCAACAGTCTTCATCATTGCAACCATACATTTTTCCAAATACAACGGCTCTGACGGCATTGCCTGAACAGAAACCACAACCTTATTCTTTAATCTGTTTATCGTACTCATAACTTAATTATAACTTAAATAAAGAAATCATGATATAATACAAATAAAAAAGAAGAGGTTTTGTTACATGAAAAAAAGTTTGGTAAAATATCCGTTTTTGACAGAAGATGTAGAAATTTATGAAAGAGATAACGGACATAAAATAGTACTGGCACACAAAGAGGGCGAGCTTGCAAACGTCAGCACATGGGTAAAAACAGGCTCAATAAATGAAAATGACAAAATTAACGGTATCTCCCATTTTCTTGAGCACCTTATGTTCAAAGGGACGCATAAACATAAAGCCGGCGAGTTTGACAGAATTCTTGAGGCTAAAGGCGCAATCGTCAATGCTGCGACCTGGAAAGATTATACATTCTACTATGTAACATTACCTGAAGGAGAAAATTCCCAAAATCTTTATGACGCGATAGATTTGCATGCAGATATGATGATTGACCCTGTTCTGCCGGAAGAAGAAATCGGTGCGCCGTTTGATATGAATGACAAAACCGTCACAGACAAACGTGAACGCCATGTCGTTATTGAAGAAATACGGATGAGAAAAGATCAACCGTGGACAAAAGTATACAACACCTGCAACTACAATATGTATACAAAACACCCGTATAAACGCGACGTAATCGGCACACCGGAAATAATTTCAGGGGTAACGCAGGCTGAAATCATGGAGTACTACAAAACGTTCTATTCTCCGGAAAATATGACAACTATCATCGTCGGAGACTATGACAAAGAAGAAGTTCTGAAACGCGTGGAAAACGGCTTTAACTTTAACGGACGTCCGAATGCACCCCATACAGTGAGAGAAATTGATTCTCCTGTTGCGGAAACTAAATACATTGAAGAAAAAGCCCACGTTAATACTGGCTATATGATGATTGGCTGGCTCGGTCCAAAAGCAAGCGACCTAAAATCAACAATACGCCTTGACTTGATTAGTATAATCTTAGGGGACGGCACAAGCTCCAGACTATACAGAAATCTCATAGAAAAACAGCCCGAACCAATATTTAATATGATAGATGCAGAACACTATCAATTTAAAGATGGGAACAATTTCTTTATACAGGCAAACTTTAAAGCCGAATACAAAGACAAATGCCTGCAGCTTGTAAAAGATGAACTGGCTAATCTATTGAATAACAGAATTACGCAGGAAGAACTTGCAAAGGCTAAAAAGAAAACAAAATCAAAATTTGCGTTTGCAGCCGAAACAGTATCGGAAATAGGTGAAACAATAGGTTACTATATGACTGTATGTGAAGATTTAAAACTCGTGGAAGATTATCTGAAAGATTTGGAAGAAATCACCGTTGAGGATTTGGAAAATACAATCAGAGAGTATCTTGACCTGAATCACGCCGTAATTTCAGTACTTTTACCAGAAACTTAACGTCAAGTTCATCAATATTATCATAGACTTCCTTAACTTTTGACTTAATAATATCAACAACGGGTACAAGGTGATTAAACTCATCACTAAAATCTGCACGGTAGTAGATAATATCGTGCAAAATTTCGGCATAAGATTCCAGCAAAGTTAAATCAGTTTGTATTTTGCCCATTAGTTCGTTCATAATGATATCCCTCTATGCCTTACAAATTTATTATCACTACCCAAATCATTTTTTACAAGATACGATACCAATAAATATTACTACTATACTAATAAAAACTTTACTATTTTTATGACAACACCGGTAATTAGAACTATACATCAAAAAACTGCAACTTTAATACATAGAACTAACAAAACAAAAAATATATAATACCAGATATGAACGCAACAAGATTAAAAACTTTAGGATTAAACATAAAAGCAGAAAGAACAAGAAAAAATCTGAGTCAAGAAAACCTCTCTGAATTAATACAAGTAAGTATGCAAACAATTAGTCAAATAGAGCAAGGCAAACAGACTCCATCTGTATTCATCATATTTGATATATCAAACGTTCTTGGCATAAGTATGGAAGAATTATTTAAAGGAATAGAATAGACTTCTCTTTTTACTCCTTATTCAGCTTTTAATCATTGAAGAAATTTTATGACTCCTATATAATGAGAAAGAGGGAATTACAAGGGGTACAATGGCTGCTCAAATTCAGGAAGAACTGGATAAAATAAAAGAAAAATGTTTGCATTGTCAAAAGTGTGAATTATACAAAACCCGCCATAATATCGTATTTTCAGGCGGAGTTCCAAACAATAAACTGATGCTAATCGGCGAAGCTCCGGGGTATTATGAAGATATGCAGGGCGAACCCTTTGTTGGCAAAGCAGGGCAGCTTCTGGATAAAATTTTTGCATCTGTAGGGCTGTCAAGACAGAAAGATGTATATATCTGCAACACCCTTAAATGCCGTCCGCCAGATAACCGCGACCCGCTTCCGGAAGAAAAAGAAGCCTGCAGAGAATATCTTGATGCCCAAATTAAAATACTCCAGCCCAGAATTATTCTGCTTTGCGGAAGAGTTGCAGTAGCATCTATGATGGATACAAAATTAGGAATAACACGACTGCGGGGGAAATGGTATGAGGGTCCGTATTTTTCTAAAATGATGCCTATTTTTCACCCGTCCTACCTTTTAAGAAACGATTCAAGAGAAAAAGGCGGTCCCAAATGGCTTATGTGGCAGGATATTCAGGAAATTAAACGCGTCTACGACCAGATGAATTAATAAACATTTAAACTTTTTCCATCGGTTCTACCAGAAAATCAAGCAGCACAGTCCCTGACGTATTAAATGCAAATTTTAATGCAGGAATAATTTCATCTTTTTTTGTTACACGTAGTGCGTTTATACCGTAGCTTTCCGCCAGTTTTACAAAGTCCGGATTTGATATTTCAGTTTCAAAATACCTGCCGCAATAACGAGTCTCCTGCAGCTGTCTAACCATACCAAGATAACCGTTATTAATAACAATAATTTTTACGGGAAGATTATAATCCTTGCACGTTGCAAGCTCCTGAATATTCATCTGCAAAGAGCCGTCACCTGCAATACATATAACAGGAATTTTGGGATTCGCAACAGCCGCCCCGATAGCGGCAGGAAGACCAAACCCCATTGTACCGGCACCGCAGGATGAAATAAATTTTCTGGAAGAATTAATTGTAAGATTTTGTGCCGCAAACATTTGATGCTGCCCAACCTCGGTTGTAAAAATAACCTCCTGTCCCTGTGTAAATTCATCCAGCATATGCATAATCTCAAAAGAATGTAATTTTTCAGATACTTTATGACAATGAGAATTTTTAGATTTTAATACATTGGCATAAGCAATCCAATCGCTGCGTTTTTGAGATTTTGCATCTTTAAGCATCAGCTTAAGAAAATCTTTTGCATCCCCTAGCAATGTCTTGTATGCTTTTATATTACGTGAGAATTCCGCACCGTTAATATCAAGCTGAATAAATTTAGCACTAATAGGCGCATCCTCAAAACAACAGGTAATTCTGTCATTAAATCTTGCGCCGACAGATAAAATTAAATCACTTTCGCGGAGAATTTGATTAGCCGAATAATCACCGTAAATTCCAATCATACCGCAATAATTTTTATCATCCTCAGGAAAACTTCCAAGTCCCATCATCGTAGTTACAACCGGTATATCCAGAAGTTTTGCAAATTCATATAATTCCTTGCCCGCATCCGATTGGACAACCCCGCCGCCTGATACTATTACCGGCTTTGAGGATGAAGTTATCTCAGCAAGCACAGAGGTACAATCACCGCTAAGCGGAGGATTTACAAAAGAAATCGGTTCAAGATTTTGCCAGCGCGCACTGCCATCAAGAACATCTTTTGTAATATCAACAAGAACAGGACCTTTTTTTCCGCTTAATGCAATTTGAAAGGCTTTTACAAGCACAGCTTCAAGTTCAACAGCCGATTTAACCTGAAAATTTGCTTTAGTACAAGATTTTGTCATTGAACAAATATCGGCTTCCTGAAATGCATCCCGTCCTAAAAGTTCTGAATGCACCTGTCCAGATAAAATTACAAGCGGCACACCATCCAGATATGCATCAAGAATTCCGGTAATAGTATTTGTCACCCCCGGACCTGAAGTTACAAGAACAACACCACATTTACCGGTAGATCGGGCATATCCCTCTGCAGCATGCACAGCAGACTGCTCGTGGCGTACAAGAATATGTTTTATACTGTTTTGCCTGCAAAGTTCATCGTAAATTCCCAGAACAACACTGCCAGGATATCCAAATATGAATTCAACACCCTGTTTTTGCAAATGTTTATAAATAATTTGCGGAGTTGTTAAAATTTTTATATCAGTATTACATTTTTCTCTGCTTAGCATAAATGAACTTTAGCACAGAAAATTTATTGATTCAATTAAATATTTGTGTTGGTATTTTCTGTTTGTTGTTCATTCGCCGGTTGCTCCGGAGTTTCCGCGGCAGGTGGCTGAGAATTAGTTGACTGTTCAGATGCTTCATTTGTACCTTGGGAGGATGCGTCTGATGATGGAGATGTATTTTCTTCTTCAGAGCCGGTTTGATTTTCGACAGCTTCCGTATCAATTAAGGTTTCGAGCTCTTTTTTCTTTTCTTCCATTTTTTTCAGGCGGTACTGAATTTTCTTTTCATACTCCTCTGCCTGTTTACGTTTTTTATCAGCCTTTGCCTGCAGTTTATCTTTTTTATTTTGAACTTTTTCTATTGCACGCAGCTCTTTTAATGCGGCTTTTTCTTTTGCCTCAAACTCTTTCTTTTTAAGTTTAGCCTCTTCTTCCGTCATATCAGATTTCTGGAAAGATTGTTGAAGAAGCATTTGCCCGGCGGCTTCTGGATCATCAGGAATACTTTGTGCAGGAACAGGTTCCGCCGCATATACGACAGAACCTGTTATTGCTAAAAATATAAAAACAGTTAAAATCTTATTCATTAATTAATTGATTCCAGAGTTGTTTTTTCTTTTCAATTTTTTGTTGTGTAGCAGCTCTAGCTTCTTCACGTTCTTTTTGTCTTTGTTGAATTTCTTTTTGTCTTGCTTCTTGTCTTGCTTTAAATTCTGCTTCTCTTTTTGCTCTTGCTTCTTCATTAGCTTTTTGTTGAGCTTGTAATTCTTTTTCCTTATCAACTATTTTTTGGGTGTGCTTTTGAATAAACTTTTCAGTGTAGGTTTCTGCAGCATATAGCGCTGAAGTCGATAATAAAGATACCACTATAGTTGCCAATAAAATTTTCTTCATCGTAACCTCCTTTTAGTAACAATTTGATTATACTAAACACTTTCGTAAATTTCAATAATTTTATTTATGCCTTTTTTCGCGGTTTCAAATATTTCAATCATTTGATTAAATTCATAAGGCGCCCCCTCGGCAGTTGTCTGGAATTCAATAATTTTGCCGCTTTTTGTGAGCACAATATTGGAATCAACCTGAGCATGGGAATCTTCGTCATAATCTAAATCCAAACGCACTTCCCCGCCAATGATACCTGCTGATATTGCGGCAATCGGTTCAATAATCGGATTTTCAGCCAGAATTCCGTCTTCCACGAGTTTATCAAGCGCAGTTTTCATTGCAAGATACCCGCCGCAAATACTGGCTGTTCTGGTTCCGCCATCCGCCTGAATTACATCAGCATCAATCGTAATAGTAATATCCGGCATCTTTTCCAAATCAACACATGCGCGGAGGCTTCTTCCGATAAGACGCTGTATTTCTTGAGTTCGACCCGAAAGTTTTGTTCTCTCCCGCTGGCAGCGAACTGATGTTGATGTTGGCAGAAGTGAATATTCTGCTGTTATCCAGCCGGATTTTGCGTCTTTATCCATCCATTTAGGTTTTGCCGTTTCCACTGATGCTGTAGTTAAAACTTTAGTATCACCAAACTCTACAAGAACAGAACCCGCTGCATATTTTGTATAATCCAATGTAAATTTAATTTCACGGGTTTCATTATTTTTTCTGTATTTTCTCATTGTGCCCGCCTTTCATATTATAATCCCACATATATATCTGGCCGCAATAACTGCACACGGCATGTGCATTCATAAATTGTAAGTCCGGTATAAATTTATAGCCGTCGACAGTTATTTCAAGTTCATCTTTTTCATTATACTCTAATTTAAATCTTTTTTCACCTTTATAGTCAGGTGAAAACATCAACTCAAATCTGTCTATAGATTTACAGTTTTTACAAACAAACATAAATTATTTCCCTGATTTTTTTGATGATTTTTTCTCTTTCTTTTCATCCAGACACTTATACCATAATGTCCAGCAAATACTCCTCAACGGAAGAGTAAAACCAACCGCAATAAAAAATACAGCCTGTTCCAGTATACTTTGTGCAAGCAATTCCGGTGTTACAGGAGGCATACCGAACATTATAAACATTTGATTAACGGCATCTAACTGTAAATTAGAAACAACAGGAATTATTAATCCTGTGAAAAATTCTCTGAGATTTAATGCGCCCATAATAACATTCAATCCCATAGGCAGAAGATAAAATGTCAACACAACAAGCAAAAGAACAAGCGCAATAGTTTTAGCAAAATTACCGCGGATTAAATCAAAACTTTTTCTGAAATATCCGGTAACAGGCATTTCATCTTCAAAAGTAAACGCCTGAAAAATAAGAATAAAGTATATAAAGAAAATTCCGCCTAAAACCCAGAGCAGCGGGAATGAAGCAAGAGCCGCAAAAATACTGTAAACTAACCAGAGCGCAATATACTTTGGTGTTTTTCTGGTAATGACTTCTTTATGAGCGGCAAAATCGTATACTCTGCCGGTCGTAACCACACCCTCGGTCATAGAGTTCAAAGAACCGTATGCTATCAAATATTGCCAGAAAGATGCAACAAACAGCATTAAACCGGGCAGCGCTATTAATAAAGCCACAAGCATAAATGAAGTATATTCATTCATTACAGGAAACTTAGCGGCAAGGTACTCAAAATTATCAGTCAGCACAAACGTGGAGGCAAATACCCAGATTATACCAAACAACTGTCCCAAAACAGGGAATGCCATATACCCCGTAAATTTAAAAAATTCAGCCAGATAAATCTTTAAAGTTTCGCCAAAAATACTCCACACACTGTCCTGTAATTTAAGTCTAGCCATATTGTCTCCCTCGGGTTATAATTATAATAGCAATAATCACATTTTATTACAAACATATTTAGAGAAACAATGAAGAAT
Organism: Candidatus Gastranaerophilales bacterium; assembly: GCA_944323595.1. Taxonomy (GTDB): domain Bacteria; phylum Cyanobacteriota; class Vampirovibrionia; order Gastranaerophilales; family Gastranaerophilaceae; genus CALUVN01. The sequence goes on from CALUTF010000020.1 coordinate 22,298, forward strand.
TATGTAGAAATTATTAAAACACTAACCGGTTCGGATTATGAAAATAATCGCGTAAATTTGCACATGCACACAACCTTTTCTGACGGAAAAGGTGGCATAAAAGAACTCACGGAGCAGGCAAAAGAAAAAGGTTACAAATATATTGCATTTTGCGACCACAATACACTGGACGGATACAGAAAAACCGATATTTTAAACGAAGACATTGTAATTCCGGGGGTGGAATTTGACTGCTGGTGCGGTTATGTATTTATGCATCTGCTGGGCTACGGAATAGATGTAAATAATAAAGAACTCCTGTCATATTGCGCAAAAAACAAGCGGGAAACAGAAGCAGACTGGGTAAGAATTTTTGCCAAAAGACACCCTAAAGATTTGATAAGAGCAATTCATAACGCCGGCGGTATTGCGGTTCTGGCACACCCGTGCTGCTGCTGGGCTGTGAATCTGGACAGGTTCATCAAAAAACTTAAAGGCTACGGACTGGATGGCGTAGAAGTTTATTATCCTTATGACAGACACAGAGGAATCATTAAATTCCATTCACGCCATATTGTAGAAAATATTGCAGACAGATACGGATTATTAAAAACAGGCGGCTCTGATTTACACGGCACTGTCATCCACTGATTTTTGCTGTTTAGGCAGAACAAGTCTTTTTATAAGATTACTAACACCGCAGCCTGCAAAAAGCCCTGCGCCCATACCAATCAAAGAGCCGACAGCACCGAATTTTTTCGCCCCCAATGCTCCGCCGTACCCCATTCCGATGCTTACACCAAGAACATTTAAAGCAGCCCTGCCAATCTGTTTGGAGCCTGATTGGACTTTGTCTTCAGTAGTATCACCTTTTTTAAATTGTTTTACTATTTTAGGCACCTCCAAGGCTCCCAGAAAAGCCAGCCCGAGTATGGAAGTACGCTTCATTGCCCTTGCCGTTAAATCTTTAAAGCCCCATAAATCTTTTTTAACTACAATTTGCTGAACATACTGTTGTGTTCCGTCAAGATTTTTGACTTTTGAAAGCACTTTCTTTCCGTCTTTTATCCCTAAAATCTTCTTTGTAAGAGCACCAAACCACGTGTTATACAAGGTTTTATCAAGTGAATATATATGTTTTACAAAATTTTGCATACGTGGTGACTTTGCCCTTTTCATTAATTCATGCAGCAAAGTTCCACGAAAAAATGAAAAATCATGCTGATATTTTCTGTAATTGTAAGGCTGAGATAATCTTGAGCGGGTAATCATAGATTTTGAATGTCTGTAAGCATCTCTCAAATCCCTGCAGTCTTCCGGCAAGCTCACAACAGTCAAGCCCCCGACTCCGATTGCTGCGGCAATATCACCCTGACTAACCATATCAGGAAGACTAATCACCCGTCTGACCGGTGCAACACTATTTAATAAGGTTTTCTCAACAGGTGCCGCTGCAGCTTCTGTTACTTTTTCAAACGTATCATCAAGAATATCATCAACAGCTCTTTTTACAGCCTGCTTCTGCTTTACAGCTTCCTGTACAACCGTTACTGGATTGGCTGAGAAACCTGTATTCTGATTTTGCGTTTTTAGTGTATCTACAGACATAGTGCTACCTGACAAATAACCTTACTTTTAAATAAAGTATTTTTGGCAGTAAAAATTGCCTGTTATCAATATTATTTGTTAACTTTGCTTCAAATAAGTTTCGACAAAAATATCAATATCACCGTCCATAACAGCATCAACATTTGAAACCTCACAGCCGGTGCGGTGATCTTTAACCATTTTATACGGATGAAAAACGTAAGAGCGAATTTGAGAGCCAAAATTTATATCCACATTTTCGCCTTTTAATTCTGCAAGTTTTTTTTCGTGCTCAGCCTGACGGATAGCAAGAAGTTTTGATGCCAGAATTTGCATGGCATTTTCTTTGTTTTGCAACTGAGAACGTTCCTGCTGGCATTTAACAACAATTCCTGTCGGTTTGTGTAAAATTCTGACGGCGGTTTCAACTTTGTTAACATTTTGCCCGCCTGCACCGCCCGAACGCATTGTGTCGATTTCCAAATCCTCCGGCGGAATAGTTATACTTTTTTCAAAATCTTCTATAATCGGTGCAACTTCCAGAGATGCAAAGCTGGTCTGGCGTTTGCCGTTAGCATTAAACGGAGAAATTCTGACAAGTCTGTGAACTCCTCTTTCGGCTTTTGCATACCCGAAAGCATATCTTCCTGTAATCTTAAATGTAGCAGATTTTATTCCTGCTTCTTCGCCGTCAAGTTTATCGAGGAGTTCGACTTTCCAGCCCCGTTTTTCTGCCCAGCGCATATACATTCTCAATAACATGCTTGCCCAATCCTGTGCATCAGTACCGCCGGCACCGGCATTTATGGTTAAAATTGCATCAGCAGAATCATATTCGCCGCTCAACATTTTACGTAATTCAAATTTTTCAACATCTTTTTCTACAGATTTTAATTTGCTTAATGCTTCCGAAATAAGCTCACCATCACCAATTTCAAGCGCAATTTCAGCATCTTCCGTAATAGTTGTCCAGCTTGAGAATGAGGCGGTTACTTCTTTTATCTCACGTATTCTCTGTCCGATTTTTGAAACTTTTTCTTTATCAGACCAGATATCAGGACGCTGCATATCATCTTCAAGTTTTATAAGTTCCGACTGTTGACCTGTCAGGTCAAAGACACTCCTTAAGCTGCTCTATTCTGGGTTTTAAATTATTCAGCAATGTTTTTACTTCTGTTTCCATATTTACAAAATACAATAAAATTTAAATGGTTGCAAGAATTAACAAAAAGTGATACTATACAATGAGTCGTTGGAATATAAAGAGGGGCATATCTTGGTAAAACTTATTGAAAATGTAAAAGAGCTATATACAGGTGAAGACATTTTGAACAAACACATCTGTATAGCCTGCATCAGTGGTATTACAGGTTTATTAAGCGATCAAGATTTATTAAAATCCTTAATAGCACAGAATAATACATTTATGATTATTGCGGCTCTTATAATAGCACTTGTAGGCGGATTATACCTGTTCGGGTATACAATTGAAACCGTGCACTATAGGCTTCAGGCAGGAATTACCGTATTACCGGAGATAAACACCCAGCCATTTACAAGGATACTTGGCATGGCACTCATTATGATTGTCTGGATAGTTTATGCATCAATATTTGCAGGTCTTATATTTACTGTAGGTTTCCTGCTTGTTGCCGGTATAAAAATTTTGACACTGCTGTTAGTTCTTTTATATGCACTTTTTGTTTTGTCTATTTCTTATGTCTTTGTTGCATACGCTAAAGATTTCAAGAGTTTCGGATTATTTAATTTTACACTTCCTTTTAAATTTATGAAAGAAGCATTTGTGGATTCACTTATTCTAATCGTACAATTTGTAATTTTAAGTATATTATTATCCATACCGCTTCTTGCTGTTTACTTTTTACTTGCGTTCATAAACAAAAATTTAGGTATGGGGATTGCAATTTGTATAGGAAGTTATATCAGCTTTATAATACAACTTTTATGGTATAACAGCCTTGCTGAAATTTACGAAGAAAAACTTCAGGACGAAGTAGAAGAATTGTACTAAAAAAAAATGAAGTGTCAGTTTCTAATCAAAAATCATAGTCTGGATAGACCATCTTTTTGATAGTTCGTCTTGAAGCGGCTGTGAATCTCCGAATACTTCAAGCAGAATTATGCCCTTTCCGGAACATACTGTCGAATCAGCTGAATGCAAACCTACTCTGGTATTTATGATACAGCCGTATTGAGTTAGAATTTTTTGTAATTCAACTGAAGTTTCCAATCTGTTATCCAAACTTATTCCTATAATTGTTGTCATAGATTTCCTCCTGTATAAAAGCAGAATAAGCGGAAGTAAAAAGTTTTAAATTCCTCTGTTGTCGGATTGTTTTTTCTTAAATTATCAGGTTTAAATTTATTAGATAAGTTGTTGCATTAAATTAATTAAAGATGTATACTTGATAAAAATTCTGCAAATGGTTAGGGGTAAAAAATGAAAATAACAGGTGTAAAAAGCATTATGTTCACAGCAGGCAAACAAAATATTGATATGCACTGGCACGAAGGCACATGGAAAGCTGAAAACGCGCATTATACAAATAATGATACCTTTAATCTGGTAGGGAAGCCTGTAACTTTAAATGTTAACGGCAAACAGACAAATGAAGAAATAAAATATGTATTTGTTTCAAATCTTGACTGCATGACTTTTGATGAAAACAATCATTTAATAAAAAATGAAATCGACGGCAATATGGAAATGCTTAATGAGTGCAAAATTCATCCGCAGAAAAAGCCCTATGCAGTTTGTCAGGCAGGATACGGAAGTGCAGAAAATATTGAAAAATTAATCAGGGAAAATCCTAACAAATTTGTAGGGCTGAAATTTCACCCTATGGTCTTTCAACAGGATGCAAACTCTGCTGTATATGAACCTTACATGAAAATAGCCGAAAAATATAATCTTCCCTGTCTGTTCCACTCGGATAAAACAGGTTCATACGCCTGCCCTAAAAAAATATATGAACTCGCACAGAAATTTCCTAAAGTTCCGGTAATACTGGCTCATCTTGGAGCTGGTACCGACCATCAGGACGCTATTAACGTACTGCTGGATTCAATAGAAACAGGTAAAGCAAATCTATACGGGGACACGTCATGGGTAGATTGCAAAAATGAAGAAATGCCGACTTTAAAAAATCTGATTGCAAGACTTCAACAAACAAAAAAAGGAGACCAGACCAAAAGACTTTTATACGGAAGCGATGCTCCGCTCGGAGAATTCGGCGCGCCAGGCAAAAAAGTCGACGGATTTTACGCTGATAATTTGAGCACATTAAAAACAATGATTTCAAAAAACTTCCATGCTAATGCAGAAAAACTTAGTGATAATATCTGCTTCTTTAATTCAAAAGAACTTTTTCTTGATAAAAATTGGGCAAAAAATTTGGATAGAACAAAATTTTTAACAGCAAGAAGCGCAGGAATTATACTAACAGCCGCAGCACTGGCTGGCGGATTATATGGCGCAATACATTTTACATTAAAAAATCCTAATCAAAATAGCGAAACCGCCAATATTTACACAGAAACCAAACCGCAAATTAATCTTCTTGTATAAACAAAAAAAAATAACACCGCCTGATAATAAGGGGTATTATTTTTTTAATATAACCAATAAGGTTTTCCCTATTGTGATGACTTATGAAAAATCAATGTCATCGGTGGCTTGAAGCTGTTTTGTTTTAATATTATGCATAACTGCATCAACAAGTAGCTCATAAGATTTCATGCTCTCGATATTAGGGAACTCTTCTTTGAGCTGTTCTCTGACCATTGCTTCCAGCCTGCGTTCGTCAGAAGTACTTTTTAGCTCCTCTACTCCGCTAATCATTCGTATATATTCAGGTGAGGATTTATCTTTTATATCATAAGCCTTAGAGAACATTAACCAGCGTAATCGCGGGCTTAATTCTTTTTTTAATTGTTTTACGATTTTAAGATTTTTAAATCGGTTAAGCATAATTACCTCTACACGTTATTTTTTATTATATTAGGTTCTGGTAATATTTTAAAGTATCCTGAAAAAAATAATTTACTTTTTTTGAACTATTATTTACAAAACTTTATAAATAATTCCCAAAATCCGCTTATAGCTTGCTAAAATCTGTCAGCAATTCATATTTACTTTTTAACAAAGCGACAAGCGCACGGCGGTTTTCTTTAATTTTTTCATCATTATCATTAACAAGAACATCCTCAAAGAACTTTTCGACAACAGGATTTATATCCTGAAGAATGTTGAGATATGTTTTGTAATCTGATGTTTTATTTACGCCGCGAACTTTTTCATAGAGCATGCTCTCTGCATCCTCCTTAAATAACGCAGGATTAACAGTTGAGGTACACTCTTCTTTTAAAATTCTGATAACGCGGTTTGCGCTTTCGAGTAACGCTTGATTATCCAGATTTTGAACAGCTTTAACCCTTTCAAGATAATCCGCCAAATCTTCAAGAGGATTTTTATTAGATGCACAAGCTTCCAGCACATTTTTCTTATAATTTTCAGAAAGGAATATAATCAATCTTTGAATTAGGAATTCATTGATTTCATTTGCGCAATCCTTTTGAACCGGCAGTAGAGATAGAGTTTCTTTAATCAACTTATTCAAATCAAGTTTGAGATTATTAGCAAGAACAGTTCTTATAATACCTAAACAAGCACGTCTTACACCGAGCGGGTCAGATGAACCTGTCGGTTTTTTACCGTCGACAAACACAGCGCAAATAGTATCAATTTTATCCGCGATACCAACAATCTGTCCCTCAATACCTTTAGCCGTTTCACTTTCTGCATTGAGCGGGAAGTAATGTTCTTTAATACCCTCAGCAACTTTAGGATCTTCACCGGAAACTCTTGCGTAATCAGCACCAATAAACCCTTGAAGTTCGGTAAATTCAAACACTAATTTTGTAGTCAAATCAGCTTTGCATAAAAGTGCAGTCCGCTCAACAGACGGAGAATTTACTCCGAGTTCCGATGCTATCTGTTTTGAAAGTTTAACGATTCTTTGTGTTTTATCGTAAACAGAACCCATACCTTTCTGGAAAGTAACCCCTTTCAAATCTTCTACATAATCAACAAGCGGCTTTTGTGTGTCTTCTTTGAAGAAAAATACAGCATCATCAAGACGTGCCTTGATAACTCTTACATTGCCGGCTTTAATATTTGCAAATTCATCACCGATATAATTAGTCATAGTGATAAATTTATTGATAAGTTTGCCGTCTTTGTAAAGTGCAAAATATCTCTGATGAACAGCCATAACAGTGACCGTAACTTCTTCCGGAATTTCCAGATATTTAGGGTCGAAATCACAAACCGCAGGCACAGGATACTCTGTAATAAACGTAACTTCTTCCAACAAATCATCAGTATAATAAGGAACAGCACCGAGCTTATCCGCTTCAGCCTTTGCCTTATCAATAATAATCTGGCGTCTTTCGTTCTGGTCAACGATTACACATGCGTTGCGCATAATTTCGACATAATCTTCCGGCTGACCGATTGCAACACACTGCTGTGCAAATCTGTGACCGCGAGAATATGCACCGGATTCTACGTCAATAATTTTTATCTTAACTTCCTCTCTATCAAGCAAAGAAACAATCCAGCGGATAGGACGGGAAAATTTTTCTTCGTTATCAGACCATCTCATAAAATGAGAGCCTTGAAGTTTCAAAACAATAACAG
>CALUTF010000021.1 GCA_944323595.1 Candidatus Gastranaerophilales bacterium
TCCTTTGTTTTGTTTACTTGTAATATAGACGTCTTTATTCGTCTTTTGTTCTATTTTAATCCTTTGAAAGGCATTCCTAACAATCTCAATAATTCTCTTGCTTCATCATCTGTGTTAGCAGTTGTAATGATTGAAACGTTCATACCTTTTACCAGATCAACTTCTTCATAAGTGATTTCAGGGAACAGAGCTTGTTCTTTCAAACCTAATGTGTAGTTGCCGCGACCGTCAAAACTTTTTGCGCTGATACCGCGGAAGTCACGAATACGTGGAAGAACTACTGTGATTAACTTTTGAAGAAAATCGTACATTCTTTCGCCGCGTAATGTAACCATTGCACCTACAGGCATCCCTTCTCTCAATTTGTAAGAAGCGATTGATTTTTTAGCTTTTGTAATTACAGCTTTTTGACCTGCAATTTTTGTCAATTGTGCTTCAATTGATTCAGCAATTTTTGTGTTGTGTGAAGCTTCGCCGACACCCATATTCAACACAATTTTATGTAATTGAGGAATCTGGTGGTCGTTTGTGTAACCGAATTTTTCTTTCAAAGCCGGTTTTACTTCTTCATTGTATTTTGATTTTAAGTTTTTTGTTAATGTCATTTTTCTGTTTCCTTATCTTAGGATGATTGGCGCCAAACCACTCAGTTTGCGTTATACATCCAACTGTTCACCGCATTTTTTGCAAACACGAACTTTTTTGCCGTCTACGACATCGTGTTTGATTCTGGTTGGTTTTTCGCAGGCAGGGCATACAATCATAACATTTGAAGCATCAACAGGAGCTTCAAGCTTGATTAAGCCGCCTTGAATACCAGCCATTGGTTGAGGTTTTTGAGCTTTAGTAACCATATTAGCACCTTCAACGATAACTTTTGATTCTGAAGGAATTGCTTTTTTTACGTTACCGATTTTTCCTTTATCTTTGCCTGCTGTCAGGATAACTCTGTCACCTGCTTTTACATGCAAATTTTTCTTTTTTTTGTCTGCCATTTTATTTCTCCATTTTTTATACGGATCCGACATTACTGTCGGGCGTACATTGTATTAGCGTTTTGTTTTTATCTCATTATTTGAGTGCTAGATAACTTCCGGTGCAAGAGAAACAATCTTCATATAGCCTTTGTCTCTCAATTCACGGGCTACAGGTCCAAAAACCCGTGTTCCGCGAGGGTTGCCGTCTTTGTTGATAATTACTGCTGCATTTTCATCAAATCTGATTACTGAACCGTCTTCACGTTTAATATCGTGTTTTGTTCTTACTACAACAGCTTTTACAACTTCACCGGCTTTTACTGCCTGATTTGGTGCAGCTGATTTTACAGAAGCTACGATTTCATCGCCTACTGCTGCAAATTTTTTATTTGAGCTGCCCATAACACGGATACACAATAATTCTTTAGCGCCTGTGTTATCTGCTACTTCTAATCTGGTTTCTTGTTGTATCATTTTACTATTCCTTTGTTTTTAAGTATTTCTACTAATTTTTAAGACCTCTCATTACTCTGATGGTAATGTTGTCTTATTTTTTGTTTACTGATTATTAACGAGCTTTTTCTACTACTTCCAACAATTTCCAACGTTTGTCGCCGGAGATTGGTCTTGATTCGATAATTCTAACAATATCACCTTCGCTGCATACATTATTTTCATCATGAGCTTTGTAGTGTTTGTTTGATTCGATAATCTTTTTGTATTTTGGATGTGGTTCATAATCAGCTACTTTTACAACAATTGTTTTATCCATCTTGTTGCTAACTACGATTCCTTGTTTTTCTTTTTTAGGCATTTTGTACCTCTTTTTCTTTTATTACTGTTTTTGCTTGAGCTACCATTCTTTTTGTTTTAGAAATCAACGCTGTGTTTTCTAATTTATGAGTTGCAAGCTGCAATCTGTATTCCATTAATTGCTTCTTCCAATCCATAATGAGAGTTTTGAGCTCATCAATTGTTTTTTCACGCATTTCACTTAATTTCATTTTAGAGTTTCCTTTTTCTTATTCTTTTGCTGCACAGAATTTTTATTCTGAAGCAAAATAGCATTATGCTTCGACTTTTGCTTTTTCAACTATTTTAACTTTGATAGGAAGTTTTTGAGCTGCAAGTTCCAATGCATGAACTGCAACACTTCTGTCAAAGTAATCAAGTTCAAAAAGTAATCTGTTCGGTTTAACAACCGCTACCCAGTATTCCAGATTACCTTTACCTGAACCCATACGGGTTTCAGCAGGTTTTGCAGTAATCGGTTTATCCGGGAATATTTTAATCCATACGTTACCGCCACGTTTGATTTCACGGGTCATAGCACGACGTGCTGCTTCGATTTGACGGCTTGTAATCCAACCCGGTTCTACAGCTTGCAATGCATATTGACCAAATTCGAACTTGGTACCTCTTGTTTCAGTACCTTTCATTCTTCCTTTCATCATTTTGCGGTATTTTGTTTTTTTAGGCTGTAACATTATTATTTGCTCCTATTTGTTTTATACCTTTTAATCTTCGCTCAAATTATTCGGCTTGAGTTGTTTCAACAGCTCTGCGTTTTGGACGTCTCATACCTTTTTCTGAATTGTCTTTTGAGCTTTTTGCTTTGATGTTCTGGTCTGCTTTTTCGCCAGGCATTAAGTTACCTTTGAAAATCCAAACTTTTACACCGATTTTACCCATTATGGTATCTGCTTCGGTAAATCCGTAATCTACGTCTGCTCTTAATGTTTGAAGAGGAATTCTTCCTTCTTTTGCCCATTCTGAACGAGCGATTTCTGCACCGCCCAAACGTCCTGATACCATAACTTTGATACCTTGAGCGCCGGCTCTCATTGTACGCTGCATAGCTTGTTTCATTGCTCTTCTGAACGCTACACGTTTTTCGAGTTGTTGAGCAATTGCTTCTGCTACGAGTTGAGCATCTGCATCGATTCTTGCTACTTCTACAACGTTTATAATAACCGGTTTACCAATGTGTTTTGACACATCTTGTCTCAATTCGTCAATACCTTGTCCGCCTCTGCCTACTACAATACCAGGCTTAGCTGTTACAACGGTTATTGTAATATTTTGTGCTTTTCTAGCTATTTTAATTTTGGATACGCCTGCTGCGTATAATTTTTTCTTAACGAATTTTCTGATTTTAGCATCTTCTGCTACAAATTGGCCGTAATCTCTAATCTTAGCAAACCATGTGCTTGCCCAAGGTTGAATTATGCCTACTCTAAATCCGGTTGGATGTGTTTTTTGTCCCATTTTTTATACCTTTTGTTGTTACTACTACTTTTTAACGATGTCACTAACTTTTAAAGTCAGGTGAGATGTACGTTTCAGTCTTTTGTAAATACGACCTTGCGCTCTAGGTTTTCCTCTTTTGTATGTTGTGCTTTCATCAGCAAAGATTTCTGAAATTTTCAAAACATCAGCTGATACGCCGTATTTTTCCTGAGCATTTGCAACAGCAGCTTTCAGATTCTTTTCAACCACTCTTGCTGCAAAGTATGGCATAAAACGCAACATATCTTGAGCTTCAAGAACGCTTTTGCCTCTAACTTCGTTGATTACTCTGCGAAGTTTTCTTGCTGTCATTCTTATATCTGTTTGTCTTGCTTTAGCTTCCATTTTTACTTTCCTTATGTTTGTTACTTATCTCTTTTGAGATCCCGACATTCGGGATAAGTTTTCCGTTAATCAACAGATAGCGGTCACTTATTTTCTTTTTGCGGTTTTATCAGAACCTGCGTGCCCTTTGAATAATCTTGTAGGGGCAAACTCACCAAGTTTGTGTCCGATCATTTGCTCGGTTACATATACAGGAACGTGAGTTTTCCCGTTGTGAACCGCAATTGTATGCCCTAACATATCAGGGATAATCATTGACGCTCTTGACCAAGTTTTAATAACTTTATGTTCTGAGTTCGCATTCATTTTTTCGATTTTCTTTTGTAGAGATTCTTCTACATATGGGCCTTTTTTTAATGAACGTGCCATTAATTTCTCCTTTTAATTGTTTTTGTTTTGTATTTATGAAAGGCTTGCTCGTTCTTGTTTTGGAGATTCGGGCGGCACCTGAGCACTCGCCCGATATCCTCTAACTAACTTGCCTTATTTTTTTCTTCTTCTAACTATTAATTTATCAGAAGCTTTATTAACTTTTCTGGTCTTTTGACCGAGAGCCGGTTTACCCCAAGGTGTTTTAGGGTGTCCGCCAGGACCGGTTTTACCTTCACCACCACCGTGAGGGTGATCGCAAGGGTTCATTGTAACACCACGTACTGTTGGTCTGATACCTAAGTAACGTTTTCTTCCTGCTTTACCGATTGATAAGTTTTTGAATTCTGCATTGCCAAGAGTACCGATTGTTGCCATGCATTCTTTTCTTACCATTCTCATTTCTGATGACGGAAGTTTAATAGTTACGTAATTGCCTTCTTTAGCCATTACTTGAGCGGCATTACCAGCTGCTCTAACCATAACACCGCCGCGTCCTGGTCTGAGTTCAATATTGTGAACAATTGTACCTAACGGGATTAAGTCTAACGGCAGCGCATTACCTACCTGTACCGGAGCTTCCGGACCTGATACAATTACGTCGCCTACATTTAAACCTTCCGGTGTAAGGATATATCTTTTTTCACCATCAGCATAAAATACTAATGAAATTCTAACGTTTCTGTTCGGATCGTATTCAATTGTTTTAACAGTTGCCGGTACGCCGAATTTATCACGTTTGAAATCTATGATACGGTAAGTTCTTTTTACACCGCCGCCTTTGTGACGACATGTAATTCTACCTGTATTATTTCTTCCTGCTGTTCTTTTCAATGTTTTTAACAATGATTTTTCAGGAGTTGTAGAAGTGATTTCTTGGTAATCACTCTTTGTCATACCTCTTTGTCCCGGAGATGTCGGATTAATTTTTCTTATTGCCATTTTTATTTTCTCCTTTAGTTGGCTTTATTTGTAAGTTCTGGGACATATGCCTTACGCCCCTTTATAAATTTAACCGCGCCCGATAACGGGATTGGCTAAATTTAATTAAACTCCGATGAGTTCTTCAATCGGATCGCCTTCGATTGTTACGATGGCTTTTTTGCTTGAATCAGTTCTGCCGAATTTATAACCCATTCTTTTTTCATGAGACGGCATATAAACTGTTCTTACTTTTTTAACTTTTCTTCCAGGAAAAGCAAGTTCAACTGCTTTTGCAATTTCAATTTTTGTTGCATCTTGCTGAACTTCAAAAGTGTATTGTCCTAATGATGTTGCACCTACTGATTTTTCAGTGATAATAGGCTTTTTGATTACATCATATAATTTTTCTGTGTTTGTTCTGTCTTTACTCATTATTGCAGCCTTTCTGTTATTTCATTAACAGCAGATTCGGTAATGATTACAGAATCAGCTTCCAGTAAATCTTTCACATTTAAGTTTGACGGAAGAAGCAATTTGACGCTCGGAATGTTTCTTGCAGCCAATTCAAGATAATTGTTTTCTGCAGCTTTTGTATCGGCAACGATTAAAATTTTGCCAGAAACATTCAATGCTTTCAAAGCGCTAACCATCAATTTTGTTTTAGGTTCTGCTATTGTTGAGAAGTCTTTTACAACAACTAATTGGTCTTGTCTTGCTGACAATGCAGATTTAAGAGCCAATTTTCTTGCTTTTTGCGGCATATTGAAACTATAATCTCTTGGTTTTGGTCCAAAGATTACGCCACCGCCTGCAAACAATGGAGAACGAAGTGAACCTGCTCTTGCGCGGCCTGTTCCTTTTTGTTTCCATGGTTTTCTGCCGCCGCCAGATACTTCTGCTCTTGTTTTAGCGCAAGCAGAACCTTGACGGGCGTTGTTAAGTTGTCTTCTCAAAGCTAAATGCATTACGTGCAAATTTGGTTCAACACCAAAAACGTTTTCGTTTAAAGTGATTTCGCCTAATTTTTCACCATTTGTATTTAAAATTTCTTTTGACATTTTTGTTTTCCCTTTTATTCTAACTACTGCCTGTTACCCCTTTCGGACTTATCCGTTTTATATGGCAACTCGGGATTTTTAAAACTTTTCTGTTTGTCTTGGATTATTGGACGTGCGGGTGACTTCGTCACGCGGCGCACTTGCCAAAATCCGCTAGTTCCATTTAGTTCTTGTAGGAACGATTGTTACCAATCTGCCTTCGCAGCCAGGAACTGAACCTTTTACCAGAACTAAGCTGTTTGCTGCATCTACTTTAACCAATTTCAATTTAGAAATTGTAACTCTTTCGTTGCCCATGTTACCTGCCATTCTTTTGCCTTTGATAACACGGCTAGGAGTTGTACCTGCACCTATTGAACCAGGTTCTCTGTGGTTTTTAGAACCGTGAGCCATAGGTCCTCTTCCAAAGTTCCATCTTTTTACTGTACCCTGGAAGCCTTTTCCTATTGATTTTCCTGTTACGTCAACTTTTTCTACATTATCTAAAACTGATAATTCGATTTTGTCGCCAACTTTGTAATCTTGAGGATTATCAACTCTGAATTCTTGAAGATGTCTGAAATTTTCAAGATTATTTTTCTTAAAGTGACCGATTTGAGCTTTTGTCAAATGTTTTTCTTTTGCTGCTACTGTACCGACTTGAATTGCGTTATAGCCGTCAGTTTCAACAGTTTTTACCTGAGTAACAACAATCGGGTCTACTTTAATAACAGTTACGGGTATAGCCAAACCTTGTTCGTCAAAGATTTGGGTCATTCCCAGTTTTTTTCCTATTACACCTAGTGTCATATTCTACCTTTCTAGCTCGCCCTACTTGATGCGGACACATTCCGCCTCTGTTTCGGGTTTGCATTTTCTCTTGCGAGCGCTACGTGCTTGCTTTGTCCTTTTACCTTCAGGGGACTTTCACCCCTCATACCTCTATCGGGTATGTCGTAGATCACATTATATGCATAATGCTTATTAAATTTTCAACTTTCCGGTTCGAAATTACAATTTAACTTCGATATCTACACCGGCAGGTAAATCTAATCTACTTAACTCTTCAGTTGTCTGTTGAGTCGGATCGTATATATCAATTATACGTTTATGTGTTCTCAATTCAAAGTGTTCACGAGATTTTTTATCAACGTGCGGTGAACGAAGAACGCAATATATACGTCTTTTTGTAGGTAAAGGAATCGGGCCTGCAACTGTTGCGTCAGTTCTTTTTGCGGTTTCTACGATTTTGTCTGAAGATACATCGATTAATTTGTGGTCGTATGCTTTCAAACAAACTCTGATTCTTTGTCTTTTTGTGCTTGCCATTTTTATTCCTTTTCTTTTTTGTATAACTACACTCGAAAGAATACCGGCATTTTCTGCCTCTTTCTGCTTGAAATTCGCTATTCTATAATATTTCGGGTATTTGAAATCACTATATTCCAAGCATAACAATAGTAAGATAAACAAATTTAGCTGTCAACATAATATTTTATCTATTGTATACTTTTTGTAACATGTATTTGTAAAATTTTATTAAGACAATGACAATTTTGATAAAAAAATTTTTTTAATTAAATTATATAGACAAATAAAGAATCGAGGATGTAGTGACAGAGCTTTCAGTAGACAAAAATAATGCCGGTCTTACATACGTGCTTGCAAATTACGCACAAAGTGTAAACGGCGGTGAAAAGGTAAAACTTACAAGAAAACAATGGGCAAGTGTTATGGCAAAAGTTGCCGAGTTAAATGCCAGAAGAGATAACGATAATAAAATATTCTCCGGCGGCTCAAACTTCAATGGTCCAACAAATAAAAATTTTATTGTACATGGAGACAAAGTAAATTTTACAGAAGATGAATTACGTATAATTTTAAACGAAATGGGTATTGATAACATTAAGGGGCTGAGTGTAGAAAGCACAGCAAAAAATGAACCCGAAATACCGGAATTGACCGCAATGCCGCCACGGCTTGAAGTAGCTGAAACGGATTTAAGTTCACTTGTTGCAAAAGATAATCTTTTTGCAAGAAGTCTAACTTTATCAACCCCTAAAGCCATTGAGGTTGATTATACTCTTACAACAGCATCTCAAAAGGAGAATGACAGCGCACCGTCAGAATTTCCGACACAAAGCGATGTCCATACACCGTTAGAACACTCAAAAGAAGTAAAACATCCTGAGTTATCAGATAATGACAATGAACTCATAGCTGATTACACACCACAGCCGGCGGCAGGCAGTAAAACAGGAAGTGAACCGTCTGCAATACCGCAGGTAAGCACTTCTGAGGTTCCGACTAAACAAGTAGATGAAGTTGAGCAACAAACATTGCCAACTAACGATGATACATTTATAGACGATTACGCGCCACAGCCGGCGGCAGGTCACAAAACAGGAACTAAGCCGACAGACTTACCTGCAGCAAATATGCCAGCAGCAGCAACCCCAGGATCTGAGAAAATGCCAACACCAACCATACCCAAATTAGAGGATGATGGGCAAACTCCAGCAGAGAAAAAAGACTTTTTAGCTTTACTCAATAATGGTAAAGGAAATACTCCGGAGTCAGATTCACCAAAAGATAAAAATGCCGATACTACACCGGCGCCGGCTACCACAGAATTGCCGAGAGCTTTTGCACGCAGACACGGAATTCATCAGCCTGGAGATAGCAGCTATGACAACACCGTGAATTTAAAATTTAGAGAAACTACTTCAACATTTGAGGTTAAAGAATTAAAAAAACAAGACCTGAAGATTTCCAGAATAGGTGATGATACAATGACAATTGATGTCTTCAACAAAAAAGGTGAACTCATTGCTAAAAGAATTGACGGGCAATTTATTATCAATAATGAAATTGTAAGTGAAGAAGAATTTAACAAATTTGTAAATAAAAAAGGCAGAACTATTAATGTAACAGCCAATACACCTATATTTGATGAAAAAATGCCTACAAGTATAGTCGATTCTCTGGCTATTGCAACACCACTTGAAGTTGCAGATCTTAAACCAATATCAATACCTGTCAAGAAGTTGCCTTTTGAAATATCTGGGACACCTGTAAAAGTATCTAATAAACAAATTCAGACTTATGTAAAACAGGCAGCTCAAAAATATGGTGTTGATGAACTCCTAATTCTTGCGGTCATTAAAAAAGAATCAGGATTCCGGAATAATCAGAAATCTCATGCTGGTGCTATGGGATTAATGCAGCTTATGCCTGCAACCGCAAAAGGTCTCGGAATTAAAAATCCGTGGGATCCAAAAGAAAATATAGAAGGCGGTGTTCGATTTCTAAAAACATTGCTCGATTACTATGAGGGTGATATTATGCTTGCACTCGCTGGCTATAACTATGGGATGGGCAACGTAAATGAAAGACTTGCAGGCAAGCCGCGTGATATTCGCTCAATATATAACAGCCTGCCAAGAGAAACTCGCCATTATGTTCAAAAAGTCTATTCAGATTATATAGCTTCGCGTCAAAATGTATAAATAAAAGCCCTTTCCTTTTTAGAAAGGGCTCTTATTTTTAGTCGATTTTCTATTTACTATTTTTTCTTATTTTTAGGATTGCATTTTTCACACTTACCACAATCACAGGCGTCGTTTTCAAATTCATCTTCATCATCTGAATCATCATCCGAGTCATCTTCGACAGAAAGTTCTTCTTCGTCGTCTGCGGTTTCATCTGAACTTTCTTCTGCGTCAGTATTGTCAGAATCTTCTTCCGTCTCTTCTGTTTTTTCATCAGAAGCTTCATCTTCTGCTGTAATTTCAGATTCTTCTTTAGCTCTCAATACAGGGATTGAAAGCATCAATGCCATTTGATCGCCTTCCTGTTCAAGATTTAATTCAAGAGCTTCCTTATCCATTTCTACATATTTAGAAAGCAGCTCGATGAGTTCTTTTCTCATTTTTTCCATTAATTCAGGCGTAAGATTTGTTCTATCCTGCATCAGAACTACACGTAGACGGTTACGTGCGACATCTTTGGAACTTTCTTCCGCTTCTTCGGTACGACGGAAAAATCCGATTACTTTATTATAGAATTCTGCAAAAATATCTTTCATCCTACTTCTCCTTTCCAACTAAGCCAGAAAAGAATTTCTTCACTTTTGCCATAACGCTTGTTTCTTCTTCAAGGTTAAGGAAAGGAACATCTTCGCCGATTATTCTTCTTGCAACATTATTATATGCTTTACCGGCAAGTGATTTTTCATCATTAACAATAGGTTCACCTTTGTTAGTTGATGTAATAATTCCTGTATCTTCCGGTATTATACCGATTAAGTCTGCTGACAAGATTTCAACAACATCATCAACACTCATCATATCATTTGACTTAATCAAATTAGGACGAACTCTGTTTATGAGAAGTTTATAGGATTTAATTTCCTCTTTTGCTTCCAGAAGCCCTATAATTCTATCTGCATCACGGACAGCAGACATTTCAGGAGTTGTAACAACTATAGCTTCTGAGGCTCCTGCAACTGCATTCTGGAATCCCTGTTCTATACCGGCAGGA
This sequence comes from Candidatus Gastranaerophilales bacterium, assembly GCA_944323595.1. Taxonomy (GTDB): domain Bacteria; phylum Cyanobacteriota; class Vampirovibrionia; order Gastranaerophilales; family Gastranaerophilaceae; genus CALUVN01. The sequence goes on from CALUTF010000021.1 coordinate 10,484, forward strand.
CAATCGACAAGAATAAAATCATAATCTTTTTGCAATTCTTCGCAAATTTCTTTCAGTTGTTCTTCCGTAACAGCAGATTTATCTCTTGTTTGCGCCGCTGCCAGCAGGCAGAGATTCGGATTTTTTTTGTCTTTTACAAGTGCTTGTTTAAGTTTGCATCTGCCTTCTACAACATCAACTATTGTATATACGATTCTGTTTTCCAAACCGAGCAGCAGGTCAAGATTTCTTAATCCCAAGTCTGTATCAATCATAACAACTTTTTTACCCGCGCGGGCTAAAGCTGTTCCTATGTTGGCATTGGTGGTTGTCTTACCGACACCGCCTTTACCGGAAGTAATTACGATTACTCGACCACTCATGGTATCTCCTTTTTGTCTTATGCTTCATGTATTTTATGTATTAATATTTGTTTTCTGAATACTCTGGCTTCTTCCGGAGTAAACGTATCCGTTTTTTGGACAAACGGAATATTTACGCTGTCAGGACGACGTGCAAAAACATCGCCGATACGTAACTGAATTGCATTCATTTTAAGTGCTCTGATTTTTGTATATAAATTACCCTCGCATCCGGCGTGAGCTATTCCGCCTAAAATACCCCAGACGGTGATATCGCCTTTTGCAATAATTTCGGAGCCTGGATTAACATCACCCACAATCACAAGGTTGCCGTCAGATTTAATACTCTGACCGGAACGAATATTTCTTTGGATATAAAGTGTAGGTAATTTTTCGGTTTCTTTTGATTTTTCAAGATATTCCTGAAGTTCTTTTTCCAATTCTTTCATTGTTTCAGCATCAGTATCATCTTTAGCCTCTGTAACTTCCTGTGTTTCAATAGTTTGCTCTTCACCAAATTCAGAATCACCGAAAATTTTATCAAGAGCTTTTTCAAGTTCAGGATTTACAGGTTCTTCAGGAGTAACTTCAGCAAAATCAGGTACAGGAATTTCATTATCAATAACAGAAACTTTTATACCCAATTCTTCAGCCGCCTGTTTAGTTTCCTCTGAATTTGCGGAAATAAATTCTATATCAAAATCCATTGATTCCACAAGTGCCTTTATACTTACAAGCTGAGCTTTTTCTACAATATTATCCCCGAATTTAATACATACACCTTTGCCTTTTGCTTCAGGAATATCAAGTATTCTGCTAAGTTCATATATCATGTCTGCGGTACGTCTTGAGTTGCTCAAGTCGACAATAAAGCCGTTTTCTACATATCCCATTTCCATTTTAATCCCTTCCGAAAAAAATTCATCTTATTGGGATAATACATGAAACATTTTCAGACTGCAACGGAATATTTAGAATTGTAATGTAAAAATTTTAAGCAAAATACATGTCATTGACCTGTTTTCTTTCAACACGCTGAGCCAATTCATCTTTTGTAATCTTGCCGTCTTTATTCAAATCAAGTCCTTTATTCCATTTATAATATTTTTCATTGCTTGTTGCAAGAACACTTCTGTTGGCTCGAGCCGGCAGATAAGTTAGAGCGTATAATTCACCGGCATCAAGTTTTTCACTGCTTCCAAATCTTATTTTCTTAGCTTTTTGAAGATATTTTTCAACATAATCAAGCTGTTCAATCGCAGACATATTCATAATTGAATCAACAGATGTACCGAGTTCTCTTGCGGTTGACGGCATAAACTGGATTAATCCTGTAGCGCGGCTTCTTTTGTTTCTTGCTTTTGGATTTAAGCCTGATTCGGAATTCATCAATCCAATCAAATCTTTATAATCACAATTAAGACGTTTTGCTATCTGTTTTACTTTGTCTAAAAATTCTTCACCGAGTTCGGCTTTTACAACGGAATTTTTTACGCGGCTTGATTTTATTTCTTTTGCAGCAGAACGCTGAACTTCCCATTCATCAGCAATCGGTATTTCTATATGCGGAAGTTTTATATTTTTAAGCTCGTCTAGCTGTGATTGTATAATATCATTAAACGGATTATATAACTCAACAGGTACCGATGACACTTGCTGCAAAAGCGGTTTTCTATCGGCACTAAGATTATTTAAATACAATGCAAAATCATTTGCTGTCATTCAAGTATCCCCATTAATCTATTCCCTTATATATATAAAGTTCGTCAACCGTAAAAAATTGACTTTGTGTTAAAAAATATTAACAAATAGCAGAGGCGGGTTAACATAAATTAATATGTTTGTTATAAAATAAACTCAAGGGTAAGAGATTAAATATTATGTTTAACGAGACAAAGACACACGAAATTACAGTCGACGTAGTTATTTTAACAATCATCAACAATGCAATTCAAGTGCTTTTGGTAAAACGTACAAACGAACCGTTTAAAGATAAATGGGCAATACCGGGCGGTTATGTGAGATTATCCGAAAATCTTGATCAGGCAGCTCTTAGAGTATTGAAAGAACGTACAAATGTAGATAACATTTATCTTGAGCAGTTGTATACTTTCGGCGATCCGCTTCGTCACCCGAATGCAAGAGTTATTACATGCGCTTACTTTGCACTTGTGCGCGCGGAAGATATTAAAATTGTATCGAGTCCGGAACTTGGCTGGCACAAAGTTTCAAACCTGCCGCCTCTGGCGTTTGACCACAAAGAAATTATTCAATATTCTCTCAAACGCACAAGAGAAAGACTTGAAATTTGCCCTGTTGCTTACCAGTTATTGAATGAGAAATTTACCCTCACTGAAATGCAAAAATCTTATGAATTGATTATGGAGAAAAAACTTGATAAGCGTAATTTCAGAAAAAAAGCGCTTAGTACTGAAGGTTTGATTGAACTGGATGAATATACAAAATCATCATCAAAAAGACCGGCAAGACTTTATACATTTGAAAATATCCGTTTAAATTCAAAAAGAGCGCATTTTATTTCAAACAAAAAGGAGAAAAAATTATAATGTTAACATTTATCTGGATATTACAAATTGTATCAGCAATATTACTGGTAGTGCTTATACTTCTGCACTCTCCAAAAGGTGACGGCATCGCCGGAATGGGCGGAACTTCACAGATTTTTGCATCACAAAAATCTGCAGAAAAAGGATTAAACAAATTAACCGGAATTATTGCGGGAATTTTCCTTGTATGCACATTCCTGTTAGGATTTGTATTTACAAAATAAGTGAGGCGCGTTGATGCCCGTATCTGAAATATTTTCAAGAAACGAAATGTTCTGGGGAAAAGAGAGCCAGAACATTTTGTCATATAAACATGCAGCCGTGTTCGGGCTTGGAGGAGTCGGAGGGTATTGCGCAGAAGCACTTGCCAGAGCCGGCGTAGGACAGCTTACGATAATTGATTTTGATGAAGTTTCCATATCAAATATTAACCGTCAGATTATTGCTTTGAATTCTACCATTGGTAAAAAAAAATCAATCCTTTTTGCAGAACGGCTGCGTGATATTAATCCTGATATAAAACTAAACGTCTTTGATGAATTTTATGTTGATGATTTTGATTGGGGAAATATTGATTTTGTCGCTGATGCAATAGATACCATGCGTTCGAAAGTTTCACTGCTTGAAAACTGCATGAAACGAAATATTCCGGTAATCAGCTCAATGGGTGCCGGCAACCGAATTGACCCGACGCAGCTTTATATATGTGACATAAAAGATATTGAAAATAAAAAAACTCCGTTTGTTTCAAATATAATTTACCAGCTTTCAAAACGCGGGATAACAGAGGGTATAACAGTAGTTGCAAGCAGAGAAAAACCTTTCTGTCAGGAGAAAATTACAAGCGAAGAAAAAATTATTTTAAAAAACGGAGAACAAATTGAATTCAATAAAATCACACCTGCCTCAACGCCTTTTGTTGCAAGTACTGCAGGAATTTACATGGCATACTATATAGTAAAAGAATTTATCGGAGGAAGAAAGTAATGAATATTCTTGTAACCGGAGCATCAAAAGGAATAGGCAAAGCAATAGCAGAAGAATTACAGGACACAGGAAATCTTTTTGTTACAGGAAGAAACATAGAAGCTCTTGAAAGTTTGAATTCTAAAGGATTTTGCGCATGTAATCTTGCAGAAGATATCTCTGAACTTATAACATTTATTAAAAAGAATAAAATTGATGTTCTTATTAACAATGCAGGCGAATACATATATGGCGCAATAGATTCCGTTGATTTTGACAAGATTAATCATCTTTACAATACAAATCTAATCGCACCTACCAAACTAATTGCGGCAGCGGTAACTAATATGAAAGAAAAAAAATGGGGACGAATTATAAACATAGGTTCAATCTCTGGAGTTATGGGAGAGGCGCATGCCGGCATTTATTCAGCAAGCAAAGCCGGACTTCTGGGGCTCACCAAAGCATTAGCGCTGGAACTTGCAGAATTTAATATTACCGTCAACACAATAAACCCGGGGTGGGTCGAAACCGGGCTCGGAATGAATTCTATTGAAGAAAGCGACTTTTCAAAGGAAGAAATTATTGAATGTATTCCGCAGAGACGTTTTGTCAAACCTGAGGAAGTTGCAAAACTTGTCAAATACCTGATAACAGAAGATGCAAAAGGGATTACGGGACAGGGAATTAATATCTGCGCAGGATTGAGTGTCGGAATATGATAAACAAAGAATTAAAAAAATATATAGAAGAAAAAATACTTCCCAATTACTTAAATTTTGACAAAGGTCATAACATCGAACATGTTAATAGCGTAATTCAGGACAGTTTTGATTTAGCAGAAAAATTCAATCTAAATCCGGATATAGTTTACACAATTGCGGCATATCATGATTTAGGGTTGTGCAGGGACAGAAAAACTCATCATCTTATATCCGGCGAGATTTTAATTAATGATAATACATTAAAAAGATGGTTTTCAGCGCAAGAACTTTTGATAATGAAAGAAGCAGTTGAGGATCATCGAGCCTCATCTAAAAACGAGCCGAGAAGCATTTATGGCAAAGTAATTGCAGAAGCAGACCGCAGTATTGAACCTGTTAGTATAATTAAACGGACAATCCAATATTCCGTAAATAATTCTCCGGAAGAACCAAAATCCATCCACTACAAACATCTTGTAGAACATATGCAGGAAAAATATGCAGAGGGCGGATATATGAAATTGTGGCTTGAAAGTTCTAAAAATGCAAAAGGCTTAAATGAATTACGAAAAATTATCTCACAACCGGAAAAACTAAAAGAAATTTTCGAAAAAATTTATGAGGAAATATAAAAAAACTCCGTCATCAAAAAAATGATAACGGAATTTTTGTGTTGCAGATTATTTATAAAAATTATTTTTCATAAATATGCATCAAAGTGTTACTTTTCATTTTTGATACACTGGCAACCAAACCTTCCTCAGAGGTTGCGTGAGTTTTTAGTTTAATAGATTCAGGTTTATTACCAGAAAACATTTGTTGAAGCTTTGCAATAAAGCCTTTTGGTTCAATATCATTAATCTTTAAGGCATATTGAACTTTATTGTTATTTTGGCTGCTTAAAAAAGTATCAACAGACAAAGTAGCATTAAATTTTTCACCGAATTTTTTTACTGTAGGTGTTTCAGAAAGAGCATCAAAAATGTGTTTAGGCACATTTACATCCCGTGATAAACCATTAAAAGCTGTTGAATCATTTCTAATTTGTTGTACTTGCATAAATTTGTCCTTTCATAATAATTTGGGGTAACAAAAACGTTATATAACAAAAACATTATATAACAAAATAATTCAAAACAACTAAATAATTTTATTTGCTATATCCTGCGCGGAAATTTTTAAACAATCGAGAGATTTGCAGGTTGTTTTTCTGCGCTCCCAGAGGCACGGTTTCAGAGGACAGGAATCCGAAGCTTTTACCGGAATAACCAAATCTGACTGCGGGATTAATTTTTTGTCATCTGTCGGTCCGAAAATTACAAAAGTTTTAGTTTTCATGGCAACAGCGACATGCAACGGTGCAGAATCAGAACAGATAAAAATTTCCGCCTTGCCGATAAGTTCTGCCAAATCTTTCAAACTTTTTGTTTTGCCATAACAGTTTTCAAAGTTGTCCGAATCTTTTACTATTTTCAAAATTTTTTCTATACAATCCTTATCGTCAGGTCCGCCTGCAAGCAAAACACGTTTGCCACTTTTTAAAAGCAGATTGATTGTTTCACCCCAAATTTCAGCGCCTACGGTTTTTATCATTCCTTTTTGGACACTGAGTTTGCTAACCCCGGGGTGAATCAAAACAGTATTGGGCATTTTCTCCTGGGGCGGTACATTTATCTCAGGAAGATACGTCTTATATGATGTTAGCGGAGTAACTAAATCATGATACATTGCACAGGCATACTGATTTTTGTTGAGAGGGACAGCTTCTGTCAAAAGAATTTTGCTTAACTTACCGGAATAATAGCCGTAACGCTCTTTTATACCTGTAAGCCATAAAATAATACTGATAAATTTATTAGAACCTGCTGAAACCACCATATCAAAATTTTTCCGACGCGCAAATAAAATTAGTTTCAGTATTTCCGTATATTTGTTCTTCCCCTTAACATCTACAAGAAAAATATCATCAATAACATCTGTTAAATCTTTAATACTTTTGCTCCTCGGCTCCAGTGCAAGCGTAATATAAGAATCCGGAAATTCTTTTTTCAAAGATATCAAAGTCGGGAGAAAAAATATTTCGTCTCCTATACCTCCAAAATTCATTGCCAAAATTCTTTTTCCATTCACCATAGTTTTTATTATATATCAAAAATTTTATAGTATAATCGGATTATGGTAAACAAAGTCACTACTGCAACGGTAATAGGTCTGGAAGCATACAAAACTGATGTGGAAACTGATGTTGTAAATTCGCTCCCTGCAATGGTTATTGTCGGCTTGCCCGATATTGCAATTAATGAAGCAAAATCCAGAGTGCGCTCAGCAATAAAAAATTCCAATTACACATTCCCGTCTAAAAAAATTATCACAAACCTCGCACCTGCCGACTTAAAAAAAGAGGGAACAGGATTTGACCTGCCTATTGCTGTCGGAATTTTAATAGAAGAGTGCATAATTGATGCAGAAAAAGTAAAAGACTATGCATTTTTGGGAGAACTTTCATTAGACGGAACATTACGTCCGATTAGCGGTATACTGCCGCTTGTTGTAGGTCTAAAAAACTTCGGCGTTAAAAATGTAATCGTACCCGAAGAAAACGCTAAAGAAGCAGCTCTGGTTGACGGAATTAATATTTACGGAGCGGAACACCTCACCGATGTAGTTAATCACTTTACAGAAACACCTATTCAATCAACTAAAGTTAATATATCCGAATATCTTAATTCTACGGATAATTCCGATTACCCGTATGATTTTAAAGACGTAAAAGGTCAGCAAAAAGCAAAACGTGCAATGGAAATTGCAGCCGCAGGAGGACATAACCTTTTAATGATAGGAACGCCCGGCTCCGGAAAAACTTTGATGGCAAAATGTTTTGCATCAATTCTCCCGCCGCTTGAACTTTCGGAAGCGCTGGAGCTTACAAGAATTTACAGTATATCAGGACTTTTGCCGCCGGACAAACCTCTTATGACGCAAAGACCATTCAGACCTGTACACCACACGGCATCTGCCGTGGGAATTATCGGAGGGGGAACAACTCCAAAACCCGGAGAAATTACTCTTGCACACCGCGGAGTACTTTTCCTTGATGAAATGGTTGAATTTCCACGCAATGTGCTTGAAGTTTTAAGGCAGCCGCTTGAGGACGGTGAAATAGTTATATCAAGAAGCAAACATTCCGTAAAATATCCGGCTAAATTTATGCTGCTGGGCGCTATGAATCCTTGCCCGTGCGGATTTTTAGGTGATAAAGAAAAACAATGCACCTGCTCGCAATTCCAAATTGACAGATACCTGAGCCGGCTTTCCGGTCCGCTTCTGGATAGAATTGATTTGCAAATTGAAGTTCCGCGTCTAACCGCTGATGAACTCCTGAATACAAATGCTCCGGTCGAAACTTCTGCAGACATAAGAAAACGTGTTATAAAAGCCCGCAAAATTCAGGCAGAAAGATATAAAAATGACGGAATTCTTACAAATTCAGAACTAACATCAAAACTGATAAAAAAATACTGCTGGCTGGATGCAAAATCACAGGAAATGCTAAAAATTGCATCGGTAAAATATCAGCTTTCCGGAAGAAGATACGACCGCATTCTAAAATTAGCCCGAACAATTGCAGACCTTGACGGTGCTGAAAACATTACCCAGAACCATCTGATGCAGGCGCTCCAATACAGGATGTTTGAAAAATCAGAAATAACTACAGCCTGAACGGATAATCATCTTTGAACTCATAATTGTCTTTCATCAAAAGACAACTGCAAGTCTGCGGATCTGTTTTACAGCTTTCAATTAAATATGTCCTGCTGTTATTTGTTGAAACACTGCCGCCCGTTAAATTTTTATGAGTATCGCAGGTCAGATAAAACTTTGTTTTATCAACAGTGAATCTATAGGAAAAAATATCTCTTCCATACACATTAGGTTTTGCATAACCGTTTGCATCAAATCTTATATGTAAAGTTAATCCCTTTGTTATACCCTCTTCATCAAGATTACCGCCTGTCAACGCTATAATCATACTCCCGTCATTGAATACATATAATACATTAACATTGCCAATACCGCTGGCAGTACGGCAATTATCCGCAGTTTCACAGTATGAATACTCTGCAATACACTTGACAGGATTTTCTCTACAATTTTTCAACACTCTCATATATTGCATAATATATTCATCAAACCAGTCATACAAAGCTTCCGGGTCATGATATTTTATATATCTTGCCCACTCGTGCGGAGGTCCGTTATCTGCCGTAGAACGAAGTATAGCCTGATTTATTGAACTTACAAACTTCTTGTTGCGTGCTGACATTACGACTTTATTGTAATGACTTATTATTGATGGAATTGTTAAAGCGGCAACAACACCAATTATCCCCAGAGTTATCAAAACTTCTGCCAACGTAAATGCCTTTTTGAACAAATACTTTCCCTCCTAATTTAATCAGATAATATACTTTAAAGTTTAGTTTTTCTTTAATTCTAATATTTTAAATATTTATTGTCAACTATTTTATACTTTAAGGCTATTATATTAACTTTAAAAATCAATCAAAATTGATATAAAGAGGTTGGTTAATAATGGACATAAAAAAAGGCGTCGGACAAAATATACAGGAAATGCGCAAGCAGCTAAAAATGACACAGGAACAACTTGCGGAACTTATAGGTATTGAAACAATAAGTCTGAGCAAAATAGAAACCGGAAAGAGTTATCCGACATCCGAGAACTTAGCAAAAATTGCTGCAGCATTAAACGTTGAACCCTACGAATTTTTTCTGTTTGAGAAAGAAAAAACAAAAGACGAACTCTTAGAAGAAATTCAAACATCCGTAAACAAAATAAAAGATGACAATATAAAATTGCATCTTTTATTAAAAATGGTTAAATCGCTTTTGTAAAATCTAAATCATAATATTCAGTTCCGGACCATTAATTTCCAATTCAGGAGCATCGTCAATATGTTTTACATTACTGTCGATTTTTTGAAGAATACGTCCGATAAAATTATCAGCCCCTCTGTCTTTTCCGACAACAAGTAATCCGTCTTTATTAAAACCAATAGCTGCCTGAGATAATTTAATCTTATCTCTTAATGCTTCTGGGCTTTCTTTGCCAAAACCTTTTAGCTCAAAAAAGTCTTTCAACGGGCTCAGATAAAAACTAACAGGCTTTTTAGATGCATAGGGAATAAGTGTTGAGGTAAAATTTTGTTGTGAATTTGTTCTGTTAATATTCATCAGGGGAATCTCCTTTTCATTCTTATATTATTTACATTATAAATCCGGTAATTTTAAAACATTAACAAAATATTTTTTGCTAGTTAAAAAGATTAATCAATTAAATGAAAAAATCCGGCAACAATTCCGGCAAAGGCAGAAACCCCGAGATAGAACATAGGAGAACGTTTTTCTGTCATTCCTGCAACGAAAAGCCCGACAAGCAGAAGCATTCCGAGCAGGTTAATATTTTCAATAAACATTTCAATACCAACAGCAGCCAAAAGTCCGCAGCTGGTAGGTTTTAACATATAAATAACCGAACGAACGTAAGGATTTGTTCTGAATTTATCAAGCAATCTATATATAATTAGAATCATGAAAAACGAGGGTAATATCACAGCAGTAGTTGCAATTAAAGAGCCAAGCAGCCCTGATGTCACAAAACCAGCGTAGGTTGCTACGTTAATCCCGACCGGTCCGGGAGTTACTGAGGATACCGCAATCATATTTGTTAACTGTTCAACAGTGTACCAACCCTTATTTTCTGCAATATGATATAAAAAAGGCAATGTTCCATAGCCGCCGCCATAAGAAAATAGTCCTATATGGAAAAATTCTTTAAACAATTCCCAGTAAATCATTTTTCCACCCCGATATCTATACTACGTGCCTTTTTCATTTGTCTGTATTTTTCGTAAATAAGCCCGATTACAACAGCTGCGATAATCAAATATGCAGGCGAAAGTTTAAAACCGGCAGAAAGGAAAAAGGCTATGAAAAATATTACACAAGAAAAATTATCAACAATGCTCTTGTCCCACATTTCTTTAACAGCCAAAAACAGAAGCATTATAACGCCAATGCCCACGCCCCAAAATATGCTCTGCACAAAATGGTATGCAACCAGCTGTTCCAAAATTTTTGCAAGCAGCACTATAGAAAGAAAAGCAGGGGTAATCATACCCGTAGTTGCCGCAATTGCACCAACTGTACCGCGTAATTTACAGCCCACAAAAATGGCAGTATTTGCGGCGATAATCCCGGGGACACTTTGCCCGAGAGCGTAATATTCACATAACTCGTCAAAGTCTACCCAGTTTCTTTTAAGACATAATTCTTCCTGAAGCAGCGGTAATATTACATAACCGCCGCCAAGAAGTAATGTTCCTACTTTAAAAAAGGTTTTAAAAATATTATAAAAAGATTTGTCCATCTGATTACTTATTTAATGTAGCTTTCAAACGAGCCATCGCTCTGGCAATTGCAGCCTCAGCACGTTTAGCATCTATATCGGCATCTGCATCGGCAAGTCTTGCACGCGCACGTGCAAGAGCTTCTTTAGCACGCGCGACATCTATTTCAGAACCAGCTTCTGCAGTAGTTGTAAGGATAATTCCTTCATCGTCTTTGAATTGAAATACTCCGCCCATTGTCGTAAAGAATTTTGTATTGTCACCCTTAATAACTTTCGTTACGCCAATATCTAGAGCAGACATTAAAGGAACGTGACCTTTTAAGACACCGAACTCGCCATCTACACCTTTTGTATAGATTTCGTCTACATCTTCATCAAATACAACTCTTTCATGAGTAATTATTTTTAAGTGCATAAGCTTATTCCTTTAATGTTTTAGCTTTTTCAACAGCTTCTTCAATAGTACCTACCATATAGAAAGCTTGTTCAGGCAAATCATCATGTTTACCTTCAATAATTTCCTTAAAGCCTTTAATAGTATCTTCAAGTTTTACATATTTACCCGGAATACCGGAGAACTGTTCTGCAACAAAGAATGGTTGAGACAAGAAACGTTGAATTTTTCTGGCTCTGTTAACTGTTTCTTTATCTTCATCAGAAAGTTCATCCATACCGAGAATTGCAATAATATCCTGCAATTCTTTATATTTTTGAAGAATTTCAAGAACTTTTCTTGTAACTTCATAGTGTTCATCGCCGATAATATGCGGATCAAGAGCTCTTGAACTGGATTCAAGCGGATCAACTGCCGGATAGATACCGAGAGCAGCAATATTTCTTGACAATACTGTTGATGCGTCAAGATGAGAGAATGTAGTTGCAGGAGCCGGGTCTGTCAAGTCATCGGCAGGAACATAAATTGCCTGAACTGATGTAATTGAACCGTCTTTTGTTGATGTAATTCTTTCCTGCAATTCACCCATTTCTGTAGCAAGTGTAGGCTGATAACCTACCGCTGACGGCATACGTCCGAGAAGTGCTGATACTTCTGAACCTGCCTGAGTAAATCTGAATATGTTATCGATAAATAACAATACATCTTGTTTTGAATAATCTCTGAAATATTCTGCAGCTGTTAATGCAGAAAGCCCCACTCTCATACGGGCTCCTGGCGGTTCATTCATCTGACCGTAAATAAGAGCAACTTTATCAATAACGTTTGACTCTTTCATTTCATTCCAGAGGTCGTTACCTTCACGGGTTCTTTCTCCGACACCGCCGAATACTGAAACACCGCTGTGTTCCATCGCAATGTTGTGAATAAGTTCCATAATCAAAACTGTTTTACCAACACCGGCACCGCCGAACAAACCGATTTTACCACCTTTCTGATATGGTTGTAAAAGGTCGATTGCCTTAATACCTGTTTCCAGAATTTCAATATTTGTGTTCTGGTCAGTAAGTTTAGGGGATTCTCTGTGGATAGGCAGATAAGTTTCAGCTTCAACCGGACCCATTTCATCTACCGGCTGACCGATTACGTTAAGAATTCTGCCTAAAATCGGTTTACCTACAGGAATTTTAATAGGTTCATTTGTATTAACAACTTTCATGCCTCTTTTAAGACCGTCAGTTGAAGACATGGCAACTGTTCTTACTCTGTTTGAACCGAGCATTTGCTGAACTTCCGCAACAACTACAGTTCCGTCTTCTCTTGTAATATTTAATGCAGTATAGATTTCCGGCAATTCACCGGATTGAAATTCTACGTCAATAACCGGACCGATAATTTTAGTGATTAATCCCTCGTTTTTTAATAAAGTTTCCATTGCAATCTCTCCTTTACACAACGATTATATAGCAAGCAAAAAAAATACGCAATTTGTAAAATTTTTGCTAAGGGACAGGGTCGTAACCGCCCTCATTCAGAGGATGACAGCGGCAAATTCTTTTTAGTCCGAGCCAGCCGCCTTTAAAAAATCCGTATTTTATTATTGCCTGTTTTGTGTACTCAGAACATGTCGGATAAAAACGGCAGACTTTCGGGGTAAATTTTGATATCCGTTGATAACAGTTTATTAAAAATATTGCGATTCGTTTTAACAAAGTTGCTCCTTACATTTTGCAGAATAAAGTATACCATGAAGTTTGAAAAGAAGTATATCCTGTTTCACATCATACCTCACCCTAAATCCCTCTCCTACTCTTAGGAGAGGGAAACATGAAAATTTGATGTTGAAACTATTCATGTAAAAAATTACAATCGTAGCAAAAAAATATTTTCTTGTTTTTTCTACAAATACAAGGAGATAAAATTATGCGTATTAGAAATTTGATTATGACAGGACTTATAGCTTCGGGTGGATTTGCCCTAACCTCATGTAAAAAAGTTCCATTTCAAGAAATGTCTACCAAATATATTCCCCCTGTCGTCACTGAAAGAATTGATTCTATTGCGCAAGCGAGCAAACAAATTCTGGCAAATAAAAATTACCAAAAATTCGCAGAAGATACACTTGAACTAACAAAAGATTTTTTCAATAACCCGGCAAAATTTATTGAGAAATTGAATAAACATTCTGTAGATAATATTCCTGAAACCTGCACTGGTTCGTATACAACAACTCAACAAGTTTACAACGGCAGTAAACTAGTGGGTATTATTCCTGTAAAACATCATATTTATACAGATAATTTTATCAACACAAAAACTATCATAAATTCAAAAAAGATTTTCACAAGAGATGGTGATGACATGTTTATTCCGGTTGAATATTACGGAATTCCAAATCCTAAGCTGCAAAATAAACAAAAATAAATCATCAATGAGAAACGAATTATTCTACAGCGTATGACTCACCAATTGTGTCAATTGCTTCAACCTTGATATCCGTAATCAATTCTGAATAAGAAATTACAACAATAGTCGGCATGTGACGTTCTAACAGCTGGTATAGCGGAAGTCTGATTCTTGGAGAACACAAGATTACCGGCTGCTTTCCGCATGCATTATGTGCACGTACAAGAGTGTTTGCAGTAGTTTCTATGAGTTCCTGCACCTGCATAGGATTTAACAGGAACATTGTTCCAAGCTCGGTTCTCTGACAGCTGTCATCAAGAATTTTTTCCCATTCAGGAGATAGCGTAAGCGCGTACAAGACTTTGTCCTCCTGAACATTCGACAAACAAATTTGACGACCTAATGCTGCACGCAGTCTTTCTGACAAAATATCAGGCTCTTTTGAAAATCTTGCATAATCGCAAAGTCTTTCAAATACAAATATAATATCCTTGATTGAAACTTTTTCTCTTATCAGGTTAACAAATATTTTTCTCAGGTCACTTGTAGAAATGATTGTAGGAACAAGGTCGTTAACAAGTGTCGGGTCTTGAGAACGTACAAGTTCCATAAGCTTGAGTACGTCTGTTTTTGTCATAACTTCGTCAACGTGTTTTCTTACGCATTCCTGCAGGTGAGTTACGATAACATCGGTTGCATCAATTGCTGTAACTGAGCGTGCAGCTTTTGCATCTTCTGCAGAAATCCAGTAAGCCTGTGTTTGATATGTCGGGTCTATACCGATAATTGCATCAGGCGGAACATCTTTTCTCAATGCATCCCATTGATCCGCGATTACCATGAACTTACCCGGATATACATAACCTGTTGCAACCGTATTACCACGGATAGAAAGCATGTATTCATTCGCATCCAATGCTGATGAATCCATAATTCTTATGTTAGGCAAAATGTAACCTAGTTCATCCGTGACTCTTTGACGTAAAGCAGCAATCTTAGCAAGCAATTGACCTTCCTGATCAGGGTCGGCAATTACAAGCAGATTAGAGCCTACCTGTAAGCTTAAGACATCAACACCCAAACGCTCGTACATTCTGTTCGGGTTGACCAAGTCCTGCATGTTTTGACGAACATTTTCCAATTGTCCCAATTGAGATTGTACATCTGCATTAATCAATACAGAGAAGCCGGCTATTGCAAGACCTATTGCAAATACTGTAAACGGCAGCCACGGCAAACCTGTCCAGTGCCCAGTCACAGCAAGCATTAGCAAAAATCCTGCGGAGAAAAACAGCGCGTGAGGTTTACTCATAATCTGACCGGAAACATCAGCACCAAGAGATTCGCTTGCGGCAGAAGAACGTGTCATAAATACACCGGCAGCAATTGACATTAACAATGACGGAACCTGTGATGCCAAACCATCACCAATGGTCAGGATAGTATATTTTGAAACCGCATCCGCTGCCGGCATATTGTTCATCAAACAACCTATACACAAGCCGCCTACAATGTTAATAATTACAATGATAATACCTGCGATGGTATCCCCTTTTACGAATTTCATCGCACCGTCCATACTACCGAAAAGGTTTGACTCTCTTTGTAAATCTTCACGTTTTTTAGTAGCTTCTTCCGGTGAAATTAACCCCGCGTTAAAATCCGCGTCAATCGTCATCTGTTTACCGGGCATAGCGTCCAATGCAAAACGGGCTGCAACTTCCGCGATACGTTCAGCACCCTTGGTGATTACCATAAACTGTACAACGGTAATAATTAAGAAGATTACACCACCTACAATCATGTTACCACCGGTTACGAATGTGCCGAACGCGTGGATAACTTCACCGGCTTCACCTTTTGCCAGAATTAGTCTTGTTGATGCAATTGAAAGACACAGACGAAACATTGTACCAATCAAAATAATTGACGGGAATGATGATAACTCAAGCGTCTTTTTTACATACAGAGCAAACATCAAAAGGACAATACCGAGAGTGATATTCAAACAGATACAAACATTAATAATCCAGTTTGGCAGCTCTACCAACAGGATTACAATAAGGAACAGTACAAAGACTGCCATAAATATTTCACTTAATGGATTACCTT
This sequence comes from Candidatus Gastranaerophilales bacterium, assembly GCA_944323595.1. Classification (GTDB taxonomy): domain Bacteria; phylum Cyanobacteriota; class Vampirovibrionia; order Gastranaerophilales; family Gastranaerophilaceae; genus CALUVN01. Next base: position 26,404 of record CALUTF010000021.1, read on the forward strand.
GTCCTCCTCCGCCCTGTGCCATAAAGTTCTACTGTACCTCTTTCAACGCTTCACAGATAATTCCTATCTGGGTTTCTATTGTTGCATCTATCACTCCGTTTGTAGTTGTTACCATACAACCACCTTCACTCATTGTTTCATCAGGAACGACAAGAATTTTTGCATCCAAGCCTGCCTGCTCAAGTACCGACGGCATTTCCTGTTTTACAATACTTACCTGCGTTGGATTTACGCGTATTGTCACTTTTGATTCTTCTTTTGAAAGTGTTTTTAAAATTTCAATAATGCTGTCGATAATTTGTTGAGGATCCTGTGATAATTCTTTTTTAATTATTTTTTTTGCTATATCAACACTTATCTCTAAAATATCAGGGGCTATATAATCAAATATTTCCTGTTTTGCTGACATAAATGCTTTCAAGGACTCTTTTAACTGTGCAATATCAGCCTGTGCAGATTCCAAGCCCGCCTGATATCCCTCTTTTGCGGCAGCTTCTTTTATACTGTCGGCTTCTTCTCGCGCTCTTGAAATTAAATTTCTGTCATCTATCCGGCGAAATCCGCGGCGTCTGTCTCCGCGGCGGCGTTCCTGACGCTGCTTAAAATCAATATTATCCAGATTAAATAAATCTATCTCTTCATCTTCAACCGGCTGCTGGGGCTCTTCCTGTATTTCTGCATTTTCAACAGAATCAACCTCAGCCTCTTGTTGAAGCTCAGGTTCATCACCATTTGGAGTAACCGGTTGTGATTCGATTACTTCCTCTTGACGTTTTTTACGTTTTATAATCATGATTAATTATATTATACACTATCCGCGAGATGGGTGGCAATAATTTGCGCAACATGAGGAGGTATTTCATAGTACTCACCCTCTAAAGCCGTGAATACAAAGCGTTTTACATTTGGACGCTCTAATTTCAACAATGTTTCTAATTGAGGTTTATCTAAATATTCCGCAACACTTTGTATCTGTGACACTATTTTTGACGTATCAATTATGCGTTTTTTAGGTAAACTTTTCCTTATCTCTGCCAGACATCTCAATGCGTGACCTGCGTCTACTTTATCCGCGAGGTTGTCGACGCTCATATATTTTATAACTTCTGTCGCATCTTTTACATCAAACTTATCCAGAATTGTCTGCACTTTATCCTGTTTCATTTTTTGGAAAAGCATCGCACAGGTTACAAGCTTAAGCAGCTTTGGAGTTTCCATTCCGCCTTTTGTTGCCGGTACATTTGATGGTGACGGCGCCGGAACATTGGCAGGTTGCGGAGGCTGTCCCTGTGGCTGTGCTTGCGCTTGAGGTGCCGGCTGAGGTTCCGGAGGTGCTTCTTCCTGCATTTGCTGCATCATTGCATCTATGTTTGATTGGCTTTCAGCCTTTTGTTTCAGCCCTTCATCAATTAAACCTTTGGCTTTTAATTCTTCTATTGATTCTATATAAACTTTTTTAACGTGGTGTTCTATTAACTGAAGTATTTGCTCCTGCGGCAGTCCTTGTTTGAAAGTTTGTTTTGCGATTTCGAAAATAGTAAATGCTATTTTCTGCATAATAGGATCCCAGTAATCCTGAGGCAGTCCTGAACGGATTAAGTCAACCGATTTGTGGTATGCCCATTCTGCGATTATCTGGGTTATCATTACTGCCTGATCTATATTAAAATTAGATTCAGTGTCGTTATATAGGGCTTCACCGGCTAAGTTTGAAAAATTATAAAGGGTATTGATTACATATTGTTTTTCAAATTCCCTGAACTCGGGGGGCACCAATTCTTGCGCCTGCCCCGCCAAATTCTTTGCAAATTCCTGATAATCAAAACCTTTTATTGCCATCTTTTTTTTTCATTACTACTTACTAATATTCACTTTATCGCTGTATTAGGTTTTCGTAATCCTTTCTCTGTCTTTTAGGCTGCGCTTTTATCTGTCAACCCATCTCTTTTTTCATTACTACTTACTAATATTCACTTTATCGCTGCATTAGGTTTTCGTAATCCTTTCTCTGTCTTTTAGGCTGCGCTTTTATCTGTCAACCCATCTCTTTTTTCATTACTACTTACTAATATTCACTTTATCGCTGTATTAGGTTTCGTAATCTTTTCTCTGTCTTTTAGGCTGCGCTTTTATCTGTCAACCCATCTCTTTTTTCATTACTACTTACTAATATTCACTTTA
>CALUTF010000022.1 GCA_944323595.1 Candidatus Gastranaerophilales bacterium
GCAGAATCAATATAAGATTCCAACGCTCTTTGATATTCCGTAATCGCCTCGTCAATATACTGGCATGAATTTGAAATATCAAGGTGCCACGCCAAATACAAATCACCCAGCCTGACATGTAAATCAGCATTGGTAGGATCATCCTGTAACCCGACCTGACAAAGCTCAATAGCTGATTTAACATTACCCGTTTTGTATTCTTTATTAATCTTCTTTTCTAAATCTTTAGTTATATTCATAATTTATATATAAATCTTGACAGACAAGTTTTAATACTACATACTAGACATTGTAAATAATATTGTATAAAAAAGCAAGTTATTTAACAATACTTAGGGATAAATACAGGAGAAACCATGAAAGAAAACAAAATTTATTTTGTAGACGTAACAAACAGAGACGGTGTACAAACTTCCAGACTTGGTCTTGCAAAATTAGAAAAAACAATTATCAATCTTATGCTTAACGATATGGGTATAACCCAATCTGAATTTGGTTTTCCTACAACAACCCACGAAATTAACTATCTGAACGGTAATCTTGAACTTGTTGAAAGAGGAGTAATTAAAACAACACGACTTTCCGGCTGGATGCGCGCAATCGCAAGTGATGTTGAGCTTTCATTTAAAAATGTACCCAAGCTTAAACACTGTAACCTCTCTCAATCAACTTCAGAACAAATGATAAACGGTAAATATCTCGGCAAGAAAACCCCGCAGGATATAATAAACATGACCTGTGAAGCCGTTGAATGTGCTGTTTCAAAAGGAGCTCAGACAATAGGGGTCAATGCTGAAGATGCATCAAGAAGCGATTTGGACTTTCTGGTCAAATATGCAACGGAAGCGAAAAAAAGCGGAGCACAGAGATTCCGATACTGCGATACACTCGGTTACGAAGACCCTGCTACTGCTTACAAAAGAATTAACGAACTTGCCAAAAGAACTCAAATGCCTATAGAAGTTCACTATCACAATGACCTTGGAATGGCTGCCGCATGTTCTGTTATGGGTGCCAAAGGTGCAATAGATGCAGGTGTTGATGCTTATATTAATACGGCAATAAACGGAATGGGCGAACGTGCAGGTAATGCAGATCTTGTTTCTTGCCTGCTTGCTATATTAAAGTCAGCCGGATTTAAAAATGAATACCGTATAGATCCCAATATAGATTTAAGTAAAATCTGGAAACTTGCAAAATACACTTCTTATGCTTTCGGTGTGCCAATACCAATAAATCAGCCTGCAGTAGGTGACAATGCTTTTGCTCATGAATCCGGTATTCACGCTGACGGGGCATTAAAGGACAGAAGAAACTACGAATTGTACGATTTTGAAGAACTGGGACGAGGAGAACCTGAAATCATTGAAACAGGCAGAATGATTACTACAGGAGAATACGGCGGTATTAAAGGATTCAGAAACGTTTACAATAACCTTGAAATTGAATTTAAAGACGACCACGAAGCAAGAACCATTCTGGAACTTGTAAGATATGCAAACGTACACACTCAAAAACCGCTTACAACAGATGAATTAAAATTCATCTATCACCACCCTGATATTGCTGCACAAATTATGACAGTTACCCCGCACTATGAACATCAGGGTGCATTAAAAGAACGTGTCGGGAAAGGCGAACCCCAGAAGATTATCTGATTATGAGTATAGAAAAAGTAAGAGAATATTTTAAACAATTTGGAAAAGAAAATGCCATTATTGAGACGGAACAATCCAGTGCCACCGTAGAACTTGCGGCACAGGCTCTCGGAGTTGAACCGGCAAGAATAGCCAAAACTCTTTCATTTAAAACACCTGACTCATGTATACTCATTGTGACAGCCGGCGATGCCAAAATTGACAATAAAAAGTTCAAAACAAAATTCGGCATAAAAGCTAAAATGCTAACCCCTGATGAGGTTATTAAGTTTGTCGGTCACGAAATCGGCGGGGTATGCCCTTTTGCGATAAAAGATTCCTCAGTAAAAGTATACTGCGATATAACCATGAAAAGATTTGATTCCATTTTTCCTGCCTGCGGCAGCTCAAATTCCGCAATTGAACTAACATGCGATGAGCTTGAAAAATATTCCAACTGCGCAGAATGGGTCGACGTTTGTAAACTTAATTGTAACGAATTGTAACAATTATTAAACTTTTTAGATAAAAAGCCGATATATAGAGTAAGGGTAAAACAAAAAAGGGCAACTATGGGAATGGCAGCATCGCAAGCCAGATTTCTTGGTCTGACTGCGCGTAAGACAAATGTTGAATATGAAGGACAACAGATTAACCAGCAAAGAACAACGCTGGCTAATCAATCTGCCAACTATTATAACCAATTACTGGGGATGAGCGTACCTGTACCGCCATCTGTTGCCGACTATACAAAAACAGTTTACTCTTTTAATGATGGTGCCCTTACCAACACTATTACCTCACTTATGGCAGAAGGAAACGGAAATTATCGTGTAAGTTATTTATCAAGCTGGACCGACGATTTTGCAATAGCAAGCGGCGGCTGCACAAGTATTGTAAATGCAAGTAATAACGCTTATTACGTCGGTGCTGATAAATTAAAAGAATTGGGTGAAACATTTGAACTTGCCCAAGTTGCACACAAAATAGAAGGCAAAGGTTCTGGCTATCGTTTAGACGCCAATATGACATACACTGATGAAAACGGAAATAAAGTCCAACTAGTAGAAGCAACTTATGACAGAATTGTTTCAGTAATCGGCAAAGAGCCGCAACTATCAGACTATACAACACAAGGTCTTGTAATTAACTACAAAAATACTCAATGTTATTCCGGTGTTTCTGGAACAACAAATGTTGGTATAGGTCATATGGAACATAACCTCTGCCGTTTAATCTGGGGAGACGGAAGCAGAGCATCAGTTACATCATCAAGCGGTGTAACCGTTACAAATACAACATTAACTGACGGCAGAACCGATGTTATATCATTAACAAATTCAGGATGGGAAACTAATAAAAGTGACGCAACATCACTGCAATTAAAGGAAAGATTAGAAACAATCTACCCTGATACATATCAAAAACTTGTTGATTTATATGTAGATACAATACTATACTTGAATAAAAATAAATCCAATGTAAGCGGAATGGATATTAAACAAGATTACTATACATTAAGCTCTGAAGACTATAATACAAGCGAAATTACACCTACAAAATTATTCAGCAGATGGGAAAATTTCTGGAATGAAGTATCAAATCTTAGCCCTGAAAACATTTACAATGAAGCTCATGAAGAATGGCAGCAAAAATATGATGAATATGTCGGCTGTTACCTGAATGCCGCTGATTATACCGACAAATATTATCTTACAACTGAATTTTTCTATGATGGCGAGGATGAGTACCTCTCAAGTCTCTCTAGCGAACAACTTGCACAACTCTATGATATGGAAAAACACTATCAAAGATTACTTAATGAAACATACGGTGAACCGGATAACGGCTGGTATGTAAGATATGTAGAAAATACAACTTCAGGGGAATATGAGCCAATATTTTACAATGGAAATGACATGGCAAACGGTATCGCTGATGAAAACGGCAATATCCGCTCCAATGTAAGAACTTACAAAGTCGGAAACCAAAAGAAACAAGAAGAAGTTAAAAATGTAGAAGCAAAATTAGAACAAGATTCAACAGGCAGATACATAAGCCTGACACTTTATGATAATGACGGCAATCCTTGTACATATGCACTTACAACAGAAACCGTAACAGATCAGGCAAAATACGATGATGCAATGAATCAGTATGAATACAACAAATACTTGTATGATCAAGCAATACAGGAAATTAACGCCAAAATTGAAATCACGCAGGCTGAAGATAAAAACCTTGAATTAAGACTTAAACAGCTTGATACAGAACAAAACGCAATCCAGACAGAAATGGATGCAGTAGAAAAAGTTATTGAAAAGAATACAGAATCAACATTCAAAACATTCGGCTAATAAACAGTATTTTTATGCTATGATTGTAGAAAAAGGGGGCAATCATGGGTCAAACTTTAGCTGAAAAAATAATATCAAAACATGCAGGAAAAGATGTCAAAGCAGGCGAATTAGTCATTGCAAATGTTGATGTATGTGCTGTTCAGGATGGTACAGGTCCCCTTACTGTTCAGGAATTTAAAAAACTTGGCAAAGACAAATTAAATAATCCTGAAAGAACCATTTTATTTATTGACCACGCATCACCCAGTCCGCGTAAAGAATTATCTAATACTCATACTGTGCTTCGTGAATTTGCTAAAGAATACGGTGCGGTATTATCTGATGTCGGTGCAGGCGTATGCCACCAGAGACTTGTCGAAACATTTGTGAATCCTGGAGAAATACTTGTTGGTGCAGATTCACATACATGCACATCCGGAGCACTCGGTGCATTTGCAACAGGCATGGGCTCTACGGATATTGCAGTTGCAATGGCTCTCGGCAAAACATGGCTCAAAGTTCCTGCAACTTTCAAAATTGAAGTAACAGGTAAATTCAACAAAGGAATTTGCTCAAAAGATTTGATGCTTCATCTTATCGGAATGATTGGTGCTGACGGAGCAACATATAAGGCGCTGGAATTTACTGGTGACACCATTGATAATATGTCAATGTCAGAAAGATTTACACTTGCAAACATGGCAGTAGAAGCAGGAGCAAAGGCTGGTTTATTTGTTGCTGATGACAAAACCAAAGAATTTTTAAAATCCCGCGGCAGAGAAGACAAATTCGTAACTATTAAACCGGATACAGATGCTGTATATGAAAGAATTATAAAAATTAATGCTGCTGACATCAAACATACAGTATCCTGCCCTCATACGGTTGATAACACAAAAAACGTTGAAGAACTGAAAAACATAAAAGTTGATCAGGTATTTGTCGGCACCTGCACAAACGGAAGAATTGAAGATTTAAGAATAGTAGCGGAAATCCTTAAAGGCAAAAAAGTAAATCCTGACGTCAGAATGCTAATTTGTCCGGCGTCTAAAGATGTCTATCTTCAAGCATTGGAAGAAGGGTTAATTACTGAATTTGTGGAAGCAAATGCCGCAATATTACCACCGGGCTGCGGACCTTGTGTTGGAGTTCATGCCGGTACTCTTGCCGACGGCGAAGTTTGTCTGGCAACACAAAACAGAAATTTTCAGGGCAGAATGGGTAATACAAAAGGCGACATTTATCTTGCATCCCCCTATGTTGCCGCATATACAGCTTTAAGAGGTTATATTTCTGCGGAATAATAATTATTTCGTATTCATAACAAAAAAATATAATCCTTTGGATATATAGAAAAGAACGAACAACTCTGCGAAAAAAAAACTTACCATAGTATCAGGAGATATTTATGGCAAGCAGCAAATTGCAGTATAAAAAAATGGCACTGGAAGAACTGATAGTGCTATCACAAAAAAATGATTTAAAAGCCCTTGAAGAGCTGCTTCGCCGCGAGCAGAAAAATATCTTTACAACTTTCAGTTACCTTAACAAAAAACGCGAAAATGTTTCCGATTTAACACAGGAAGCACTTCTTCGTATTGCTAAAAATATTCATAATTTAAAAAATCCTAAAACTTTTAAAAGCTGGCTCAACCAGATAGTAACGAATCTTTTTTATGATGAACTAAGGAAAGCCTCGAAACGTCCTGAAATAATTTCAATAGACGATAACACAGAGCAGGACGGCATGACCAACCCCATAAAAAATCAAATTCCAGATAAAAAATGTAAACCGCCGGAAAAATGTATGTCAACAGAACTCGAAAAAATAATTAAAACAGAAATACAAAATTTGCCGGAACAATTTAGAATTGCAATAATCTTACGCGAACTGCAAGGCTTGAGCTACGAAGAAATTGCCGAAGCCACAAATTCCAGCATTGGCACCGTGAAATCAAGAATTGCACGTGCCCGCGGCAAACTTCAGGAAGAACTTAAATCTTATATATAAGGAGTAATTATGCATCATGATTTAACATGCAATCAGGTAAACGCCCTCATAAGCTTTTATCTGGAAGACAGATTAAACGATAAACTTAAAGAATACGTAGAAAGACATCTGCAGCAATGTCCCAAATGCAGGAAACGCTACGAAGAATTGTATAACATGATAAATAAAAAATTTAAAGATATTTCCGAAAATGAGCAAAATAATGAAATAGAACAATTTCATACCCAGCAATATTTGGATTTTAAAAAAAATTTGTCAGCATACATAGACAATGAATTAAATGATGAAGAAAATATTAAGATAAAAAAAATCACAATATCAAACCCACTGGCACGTCAGGACTTAGAAAAAATTTACACCTATAAAAAGCTTGTGCATAACGCATTCGAAAAAACACGGAACGACTTCAAAGATGATTATGCAAAGTCAGTAATGGAAAATATTACCAGACAGGAACTAAATAAAAATAAAAAAGAAAAAGATCCGTTTATTGCTCTGATAAGCGCCTTTACTGCAACGATAATTTTTCTTATGCTGAGTCTGGTATGGTTCAGTATGGAAAGCGGAATAATTAAATTTTCATTCCACTTCTAGAAGAATTCATTGCAGCATATTTTTGAAAAGTATCCATAGACACCCCTCTTGGAGGAATAATGGCAGATTCTTCCACAGCCTGAATACGTGCCAGCGCCTTTTCTTGACGGTGTGCAGCAAACTTATTACGCAAAATAGGTGTAACAATATTGCAAGAAATAATTGAACCTATTGTACTGGCTGCAATGGCATTCCCTGATGCAATCGCCTTGTAAGCATCTTTGATTTCATCAAAATTAGCAAGTTCTTTTATATTAAAGTCATAAGACCCGATATGTTTTTTAAGGTCGTACTTTTTCAAAAATGCATCTATTGCGGGAGTTCTCCACTTGCCGGTAGAAACCATTTTATTAGCAAGCTTTGTGAATGAGTTTGTAAATATATAAAATGAACCGATATTTATTGCAGCATCAGCAGCTTCCTGCGGGATAAGAAAAGTCTTTTGTTTCTTGGAAATTTTATCGTTTGTAACTACTGCCATAATTTGGGCAAGTGAAGATAAAATCCACCCCAGAGTCCCCGTATGCAGAAGCATTTTTCCGGGATCTTCTCCGAAACTACGCATCAGGGAATTTTTAGTATCCATAAAAAAGTCAGATAAAAATTTACTTAGAGGTTTCATTATTGACACCTCCAATTGCAGCAAATTTATTGGTTAAAAATTTCGTAAGCGGCCAATCAATCGCAAAGTTTGTAAATAACATTACAATAAGGGCAAGCACATTTCCTAAACCGTTTTTATAGTTTTGATACTCGTCAGAATTCGGTAGTGCTTTAGTGACAGGCGAAAAGAATGTATTAAGTTTTGTAAGAGTAACAGGTTTGCCGTTTTTACCAACGGAACCAGGAAGTTTAGAGAATGCATCCACTGATTTAATAAGAGCTTTACGTATAGCAAAGCCCGTTAATGTTCCCGCAATAACTTTGGCAGCAGTACGTGCCATAGAAATTTTTCTTGTCTCTTCATCAACACGATGATTCATTGCGTCAATACCAACCTGCAAGAATATTGCGGTTAGTCCTAAAATAGCTCTATTTTCGGCAGGAGTAACATACTTACCTATATTTTTAAATGTGTTTATAGCTCTCTCAGAAGTAAATACGTGGGAAGGCATAAGATTAAGTACAGACTGCCCGACAGATCTTGAAAATCGTTTAGCAGCCCTGCCAATCGGGGTTGATGAAATTGGTCGTCTTGATATTCGCATAAGTAACTACCTGCCCGTACATATAAACCGCATAAAGACAATTTATTGCTTTAATATCAAGAAAGATTAAGAAAAATTTACAATATATTATAAAAATCAGAGCTTGGCACCTTTAGGCACAACAGTCACTCCGTTTGGAGAAACATGGAAACCGCGCCTCAAATCTTCATCTCTGTCATAACCAATTCTGGTGTTCGGAGGTATGAAAACATTTTTGTCAATAATTGCACGTTTAATACGTGAATATCTTCCGACCTCGACATTTTCCATTAAAATACTTTCATACACTTGAGAATAACTGTTAACTCTAACCTTTGGTGACAAAACACACTTTGATATACTCCCGCCTGAAACAATACACCCCTCAGAAACCATAGAGTTTGTTGCCATACCTACTCTGTCACCCTCCTGCCAGATAAATTTTGCCGGAGGATAGTTATAGTTAAAAGTTCTGATTGGCCATTCTTTGGAATACAAATTTAACTCCGGATTTGAATACAACAAATCCATATTTGCCTGCCAGTAAGCGTCAATACTTCCGACATCCCGCCAGTAACCGCGTTCTGCATCAGTTATACCAGGAAATTCATTCTCAGCAAAATTATAGATAAATATACGTTTTCCCTGCTCAAGAAGCATAGGAATAACATTTTTACCAAAATCATGACTTGAAGCCTGAATTTTTTCATCTTCATTAAGGGCATCTAATAATACAAGTTTGTTAAAAATATAATTTCCCATAGATGCAAGACACTTATCAGGATGTCCGGGAATAGACTTAGGCGGAGTTTTAGGCTTTTCAACAAAATTTACAAGACGCCAATCTTCATCAACTTCAATAATCCCGAATTCAGAAGCTTCTTCTATAGGTATAGGAATCGCCGAAATAGATAAATCAGCATCTTTTTCTTTATGAAAATCCAGCATTTGTGAAACATCCATCTTATAGATATGATCACCGCCGAATATACACACATAATCAGGATCTTCATCCGTAATATGAAAAACATTCTGATAAATAGCATCCGCTGTACCTCTGTACCAATCTCCGCCTGTACGCATTTGAGCAGGTGCAAGATCGACATACTGGTTCAAAAACGGTGACAGGGCCCAGCCTCTGGTTATGTGTTTATTTAATGAATCAGATTTATACTGAGTCAGAACCTTAATTTTGAAAAATCCTGAGTTAATAAAGTTATTCAATACAAAATCAATAATTCTGTATCTGCCGGCAAAAGGTACAGCAGGTTTGGCTCTGTCTTTCGTCAATGGTAAAAGTCTTTTCCCCTCTCCACCGGCAAGAATCATAACCAAAGCGTCATCAACAGACATAACCTTAACTCCTCATTTATTTTCACGCAAAGTAATTATAGCACATGACATACAGGAATATCAACATAAATAAACAGTTTTCATCTGGAAATTAAAGTTGAAATCAAGTCATCTTGGTTTACTGACAGAATGTTTTCAATATCCTTTTCATAAGGTATGAATCTATAACCGAGAATATACCAATCTTTTCTATTCCATATTAAATCAACAAAAATAAAGGAAGAAAACATTGCCTGTTCTTGCCTAAACGCTTGTTCTAACCTGTTTTGTAAAATATTAAATTTTTCTTTCTGCAAATCAGAAAACATAATGTTAGCAAAATTTATAAATTTATCAGGTGTATAATAAAACGCAGCAGAATAAGGCTCACCATCCATATATTCTTCAACAAAATATTTTTCACCTGCAAATTCTGTTGTATAAGATTTTTTCTCCATATCAGAATGAACGATTCTCACATCTTTGCCGTCAATACATCTATCAAGTTTGACAACCTGAGGGTAGTCAGGATGCTCAATAGGAAGCAGACGCGGACAAAGAAGCCCATGATTTGCCGAAAACATTTTTGCGAAAAATTTTGATGTTTCCAGCCTCAAAAAAGCTTTATTTACTCCGATAAATTTTATGTTGTTTTGCCTGCAAAAATCTTCAATACCTGCAGTAAATTTTTCCTTATTAAAACACAACACAAAATCAGGCGAGTCCTCTATGTGCACAAAAACAGCATATGATGAGGAAATCTTAATTTTGTCAGATAGAATTGTGTATAAAGGTTCTGCGGCAAGCAGGCATACTTTTAATGACATCCTGAACAGCCTCCGCTGCACGAACATGAAGAATTCAATAAATCTGAAAAATCAAAAACTCTGTCTTCAAGTATTGCATCAATAACAAGAGGATAAAGTCTGTTTTCGAGTTGATGAATTTCCGCTTCAAATTCATCAAAATGAGTTAGATTACCAATCATAACAGGATACTGCGCAATAATTTTTCCGCCGTCAAGTTCGCTTGTCACATGATGAACAGTAACACCTGATACTTTTACTCCAGCATAAAAAGCTCTCTGGATAGCATCCTTACCTTTAAATGCAGGAAGAAGCGACGGATGAATATTAATAAATTTTCCTAAATTCAGAATTTCAGGCGGAAGTGATTGCGCATAGCCGGACAACACAATCAAATCAAAATTATGAGTTCCAAAATAGGAGGCATTTTCCTCAAACGGCAAATACTGATGTTTTACTCCGGCGTCTTTTGCCTTTATAAGAATATCCGAATTAAGATTGTCTGAAAGACAAATAATTTCGACATCTTTACCCTTAAAATAATTAACTATAGCTTCAAAATTTTCACCTGAACCGGAGCCAAGCACCGCAATCTTTTTCATAAAATAACGCCTCCTCTGTTTTTATATTCCCAGTATAATTTTATTATAAAACAACGCGCAAAAAAAATTATTTAGAAGTCTTAATATTTCAACAAAGGAAAAAATATGAAAATACAAAATCATTCAAATATAAATTTTGGAATAAAATTAAATACAGGAAATGTTTTAGAAGTTACAAGCCTTAAAATATTTCAAAGTGACGGAATAACAGGAATAAAGGATGTAGTAAACGCACTTAACGGGAAACCTGCGAATTTTAGCTGTTACGGACACAAAGGATTTAAATATCAGGCAAAACAAATAGGTGCAAAAATAATGGACAAATACCCTGAAATTAAATCAGCAACTGATGAAATTATTTCAATAACAAATAAAAATCCCGATATGAGCAAATCGGAACTCAATGATGCTGTCAAACCTCTAATAGAAAATTTAGGCAAAGAAATTGATATAACAATATAAGATAACAAAAAAATACCGCTTAAAATAAGCGGTATTTTTTTGTTTGAAAATCAGCTTAGTTACATAAAGCCAACAAAATACCGGCAGCAACGGCAGAACCGATAACGCCTGATACATTTGGACCCATCGCGTGCATCAATAGGTAGTTTTGGTTGTTAGCTTCCAGACCAACCTTATTGGAAACACGTGCAGCCATCGGTACGGCAGAAACACCTGCAGAACCGATAAGCGGATTGATTTTTTCTTTGCAGAACAGATTCATAAATTTAGCAAACAGAACGCCTGCCGCAGTTGCAATAGAAAATGCACATATACCAAGTATCAAAATAAATAAGGTTTGTACTGTCAAAAATTGATGTGCTGAAAGTTTTGAACCCACCGACAAACCAAGCAGAATTGTTACAATATTGATAAATTCATTCTGCAAAGTTTTTGATAATCTTTCAACAACACCTGACTCTTTACAAAGATTACCAAACGCCAGAGCACCGATAAGCGGGCAGGCATCAGGCAGGAAGATAACACAAAGTAAAAGTACAACTATCGGAAAAACAATTTTTTCACGTTTAGTAACCACTCTCAACTGGGTCATCTGTATTTTTCTTTCTTCCTCTGTTGTAAAGAATTTCATAATAGGCGGCTGAATAACAGGTACCAGCGCCATATATGAATAAGCCGCAACAGCAATAGCACCGAGAAGTTCCGGAGCTAATCTGGTTGTAACGAAAATTGAAGTAGGACCGTCAGCTCCACCGATAATACCGATAGAAGCAGCCTGTTTCATAGTAAAGCCTACTTCCGGCCATATTGCAGTAATAACAAGAGCTAGAAGCAATGCCCCGAAAATACCGAATTGCGCAGCGCCGCCTAACAAAGCAGTCTTAGGGTTAGCAATCAACGGACCAAAATCAGTCATAGCTCCTACACCCATAAAAATAAACAGTGGAAACAGACCGGATTGAATACCCGCTGCATAAACAATACCCAATAAGCCGTGAGGACCAGCAATATCACATACAGGAATATTAGCAAGCAATCCGCCGAAAGCTATTGGCACAAGCAAAAGCGGTTCGTACTCTTTTTTAATACCAAGCCACAATAAGAACAAACATACAACAATCATTATAGGCGCACCGTATGTTTGCAAAAAACCTTCTACTCCGGTAGCCGTCACATTATGGTTAACAATATTAGCCAGCCCCGTAGAGTTCCAAAGTGTTATTAAACTATCTTGTATATTCATCTTTTATTATCCTTTATAAACTTAACCAACAGTAACTAAAACTTGTCCTGTTTGTACTTGATTACCTACTTCAATCTCAACTGAACTGATTGTACCGGAAACAGGTGATTTAATTTCAGTTTCCATTTTCATAGCTTCAATAACAGCTATAACATCACCCTCTGATATAACATCGCCCTCATCAACAAGAACTTTTAAAACAGTACCAGGCAATGCAGCTTTAATCGGAGTTCCCGGTTCATCGGAAGCACCGGCTGATGGAGCTTCAATACCTGATTTCACATCAAAGTCATACAATTTACCGTTAACAGTAGCTTTTTTACCTTCGAGCGCTACTGCATATTTTTTACCGTTAATAGTTACGGTATAACCGTTTGCTGATGACTGAACTTTAGGTTCGCATGATACTTCGTTCTTTCTGATACCAAGAGTAGCTTTACCTTCAAGGAACAAAATACCTTTTTCTTTACAAGCAGCTGCAATAAAGATATTTTCTTCTGTTTCTTCAAGATTAGCATCACGGAGCATTTTCTTAGCAGCCTCAATGCCTTTAGCAGGATCTTTATCATTTATATCAACTACTTTTTCAGTTGTAGGCTGCAAATTTAACTGTTCCGATGCAAATTTAACGATTTCGGCATCCGGTTCGCAAGGAGTTTTCCCAAAATATCCCAGCACCATTTTACCGTAGCCCTCTGCGATTTTTTTCCATTTACCAAACATAACATTGTTGAATGCTTGTTGGAAATAGAATTGAGAAACAGGGGTAACAGAAGTACCAAAACCGCCTTTTTCAACAACTTCTTTCATTGCCGCAACAATCTCCGGATATTTATCCATCAAGTTGTTATCTCTGAGCATTTGAGTGTTTGCAGTTAATGCACCACCCGGAAGAGGTGATTGTATAATCATAGGATTAACAGCCAGAGCTTCAGGCGGCAGGAAGTAATCTTTCATGCATTCCTTGAATACTTCTTCAGTTTCAAGAATTTTTTCAATATCAACACCTAAATCGTAATCAGTGCCCTTAACAGCATGCCACATAGAAACAATATCAGGTTGAGCAGTACCGCCTGAAACAGGTTTCATAGAAAGGTCAATACCATCCGCACCGCCGTCTAGAGCAGCAATATATGCCGCAAGACCGGTACCAGCAGTTTCATGAGAGTGGAATCTTATATGAGCATCAGCACCGAGAATTTCTCTGGTACGTTTAATTGTTTCATATACTTTTCTCGGATTTGAAGTTCCTGAAGCATCTTTAAATGCAAGTGAATCAAATGGAATACCGGCATCAAGAATATTTCTTAATACTTTTTCATAGAAATCAACGTCATGAGCACCGGTGCATCCGATAGGAAGTTCCATCATGGTAATGGTAACTTCATGCTTAAGCCCGTTATCTCTTATACATTGACCTGAATAAATCAAATTATTTACATCATTCAAAGCATCAAAGTTTCTTACAGTGGTAACACCATGCTTTTTAAATAATTTGGCATGGAGATTAATGATATCACGAGGCTGCGAGTCTAATCCTACAACGTTTACGCCTCTTGCAAGACTTTGTAAATTGATATCAGGACCAACTGCCGCTCTAATTTTATCCATAGTTTCAAACGCATTTTCATTACAATAGAAAATCGGCGATTGGAATCTGGCACCGCCCGCAACTTCAAAATGTTTGATACCAGCAGCAACCGCAGATTGCAATGCAGGAATAAAATCATCAACAAGGACTCTTGCCCCGTACACTGATTGGAAACCATCCCTAAATGAGGTATCCATAACTTTGATTAATTTTTTAGTCATATAGTTTACCCTTTCTATAAAATTTCACCAATGGTGAGTACCAAAATTTTCCCTTTTGAATCCAGAATTAACTCGCCGTGTTCCGTAAGAGCTTTTGCAATTCCTTTATTTTTTTTATTAATAGTTTGCACACAAATTTCTTTATCTAAAAATGAAGCATGCGAAATGTATTTTGATTTAATAAATTCAAACCCTTTATCTAAAAATGTATCGTAATCTTTAAAAAATGCAGAAATCAAACGTTCTTTAAAAATGTCTAAATTAATTTGTCTGCCAACCTCGACATTAAGCGAAGTAGCTGGCTTATCAATAGTTTCCAAATCACTCAATGATGAATTCAAATTAACGCCTATTCCAAGAACTAATCCGTTAAAAACAGCCCCTTGCATTACAGTTTCACAAAGAATACCTGCAATTTTTTTACCGTTAATCAAAACATCATTAGGCCATTTTATCTGAGGGTCCAACCCGTAACTTTCCAGAATCTCACAAAGAATAACTGATAAATACTGGGTAAGATTAGAAAATTTTTCATTAAATACATCAGCAGGTTTCAAAATAAAAGATAAAAATAAATTTTCACCACCAAGATCGACCCAGCTTCTTGCAAGTCTGCCGCGCCCGGAGGTTTGGCGTTTAGCAAAAATTACAGTCTTATCAGGCAAATCATTTAAAAAATTCTTTCCATAAAGATTTGTTGAATCGACTTCATCCAAAAAAATTTCTTTCATTAATCCCCCTCTTATTTATAAACAAATAAATAATATAATAAACAAAAAAAATTTGCGATTTTTTTTTAATTGAGTTAAAATAAATTTCGTAAGGGAGAGAAATATATGGAACACTGGCTCTATACAATGAATATCGCCGGACACAGCATGATATTTAATCTTGATACTATATTCACAATGTGGTTTGCAATGGGAGTTTTGATATTGTTTGCAATAATTGCAACAAGAAATCTTTCTGTTGTTCCTAACAAATTACAAGCCTTTTGTGAAAGTATCATGGGCTTTTTCTGGTCAACTATGGATACAATGATGCCGCAAAAAAATAAACAGCATGTTCCACTTGTTGCATCATTATTTTTATTTATTTTATTTGCCAATTTAATGGGACAGCTTCCGCTAAGACTGTTTCATCTAAAATCAGGAGAACTGGCTTCCCCGACAAATGATATTAATTTAACTGCAGCAATGGCTGTTATAGTTTTAATATATTATGTAGGTGCAGGAATTATGAAAAAGGGACCAAAATTTTTCTTGCACGAACTAAGTTTTACCGGCATAGTAATGTCGCTTGTAGAATTATTGGAGATGGTGACAAGACCTTTAAGCCTTGCAATCCGTCTTTTTGCCAATATTTTTGCAGGTGAAATTCTGGTAACAATAGCTCTCGGAGCATGTGCTTATTTTGCACCGCTTCCGATTATGCTTTTTGAAATTCTTGTTGCTTTCATTCAGGCAACAGTATTTATGATGCTGACAATAGCATATATTTCTTCCGCAACAGGAGAGGAACATTAATAGAAACTATTAATAAAGAAGGAGAAAAATTATGGAACAACAATTAGCACAATTCGCACACTTAGGCGCAGGTATCGCAATCGGTTTTGGTGCTACCGGTGCAGGTCTTGGTATCGGTCTTGCAACAAAAGGTTTGATGGATGCAGTTTCAAGACAACCGGAAGTTGCCGGTAAGGCATTCGGTTTCTTCCTTTTGGGTGCTGCGTTATCAGAAGCTTGCGCACTGTATGCGTTCGTTATCGCATTCATGTTGATGGGTAAATAATTTCGCGGAGTAAATTATGGAATTTAATGCTACTTTTTTAGTTTCAATAATAAGTTTTTTATGTTTTATAGTAATCATGCAAAAGATTTTGTATGCGCCAATTACAAAAGTTGTAGAAGAGCGTGAACAAATTATCGGTGACAACTATGACACAGCTAAATCAGCTTCAGATAAAACATCTTCGATTTATAAAGACAGAGATGACAAATTGAATGAAGCTGCAACAAACGCAAAAAAACTTGCAGCAGACAAACTTGCAAAAGCTAATGAAGAAGCAAAAGCTAAGACTACAGAAGCCAAACAAAATTCCGTAGAAAAAATTAATGCAGCGAAAGAAGATATTCAATCACAATGCGAAAAAATAAACAACGAAATCAATAGTCGTATCAATGATATTGCAGAAAATATTTCAGCAAAAGTTCTGGGAGAAATCTAATGAGCGTATGGAATTTAATTTTAGAATCCAATACATTTAACTTTATAGTTCTTGTAATTATTATTGCATTTCTTATGAAGAAAGTTAATGCGGGAACTGCTTTGGAAAATATTAAAAACACTATTATCAAACGTCTTAATGATTCCAAAGCCGAAAGAGAAAAAGCTCTCTCAGAACTTAAAACTGCTGAAAAAGCTGTAGAAAATCTTGATAATGAAATTAAAGAACATTATGATTTGACTGCAAAAAATGTTGACGGCGTAATAAAACAAACAGAAGCTAATACGGAAAATCAAATTGCTCACATTGCTAAAAATGCTGAAAATGCAATCGAAAACGAAGAGAAACAGATTTCAGCACAAATTCTGAAAAACACCGCAGAAAAAGCTCTGCTTACAGCAAAAGACATTATAGCAGCAAAATTAAAAGAACATCCGGAACTTCATGAAAAATATATTAATGAAGCAATAGAAGATATTGATAAGGTAAAAATATAATGACTAATTCAACTTCATCAAAAAATTATGCAAAAGCACTTGCTGAAATAGCTCAGGACAAAGTTATGAGCTATGACGATATCAAACGTGATTTGGATATTACAGAGAGTATTCTTGAAAGTTCAAATGAATTAAAGAGCATTCTTGAAAATACTACTATTTCAAACACTATAAAAACTGATATCGTTAATGAAGTTTTTAAAAATCAAATTAATGAAAAAATTATAAATTTCCTGAAAATTCTTATTAATAAATCAAAATTTAATGAATTTTCTGAAATAAAAAACGAATTTGAAAAAATACTTGATGATGTAAATAATATAAAACGGGTAGAAGTTGTTTCAGCCGTACCGTTAACAGATGAGCATAAGTCACGAATTACAGAAAAACTCAAAAATAAACTGGGAAAAGAAGTCATTCCAAACTGGGTTGAACAGCCTGAAATTATGGGCGGTCTGGTAATAAAAATTGAAGACGATGTAATTGATTCAAGTATTAAAAAGAAATTGGAAAATTTGGAAATAACAATATAAAGGGGACATTATGGCACTAATAACACCTGACGAAATTAGTTCAATAATAAAAAGTAAAATTGAGAACTATGATATTCAAACAGAAGTATCAAATACCGGCAGAGTAATCGAACTTGGTGACGGTATTGCAAGAATTTACGGCTTACGCAACGTAATGTCAAACGAACTTGTAGTATTTGAAGACGGTAAAAACACTCTCGGTATTACACTGAACCTTGACGAAGATAATGTCGGGGTCGTTATCCTCGGTGAATACACACAAATTAAAGAGGGAATGACAGTTAAAACTACAGGACGAATTGCATCTGTACCGGTAGGTGACAAACTTATCGGCAGAATTATCGACCCGACAGGTAAACCAATTGACGGTAAAGGTGAAATTGAATATACAAAAACAAGACCTATTGAAAGAGTTGCGCCGGGTATTGTTGCCAGAAAATCAGTACACGAACCTCTGCAAACAGGTTTAACCGCAATTGACGCCCTGACACCGATTGGTCGCGGACAACGTGAACTTATTATCGGCGACCGTCAAACCGGTAAAACAGCAATTGCAATTGATACAATTATTAACCAGAAAAATACAGATGTAATCTGTATTTACGTTGCAATCGGTCAAAAAGCTTCTACAGTTGCCCAAATTGCAAAAACATTAGAAGACCACAATGCAATGGATTATACAATCATCGTTTCAGCAACTGCCAATGAATCTGCACCGTTACAGTACATCGCACCGTTTGCCGGTGTTGCTATCGGTGAAGAATTCATGGAACAAGGTAAATCAGTATTGATTGTATATGATGATTTGAGTAAACACGCTCAGGCATACCGTGCAATGAGTTTGCTGTTGAAAAGACCTCCGGGACGTGAAGCTTATCCTGGTGATGTATTCTATCTTCACTCCAGATTGCTTGAACGTGCAGTTAAATTGAATGACCAGTTAGGCGGCGGAAGTATTACAGCATTGCCGATTATTGAAACTCAAGCAGGTGATGTATCTGCTTATATTCCGACAAACGTAATTTCAATTACAGACGGTCAAATCTTCCTTGAGTCTAATCTCTTTAACTCAGGCGTTCGTCCGGCTATCAACGCAGGTATTTCAGTATCACGTGTAGGCGGTGCTGCTCAAACTAAAGCGATTAAGCAGGTTGCTGGTAAATTAAGACTTGACCTTGCACAGTTCAGAGAATTGGAAGCTTTCGCTCAATTTGCATCAGATTTGGACGCTGCAACTAAAAACCAGCTGCTTAGAGGACAAAAGTTAACTGAAGTTTTAAAACAACCTCAATATAATCCGCTTTCTGTTGCTGAACAGGTTTCAATCCTATTTGCCGCGAATGAGGGATTACTTGATGATGTTGACAATGCTTCTATTGCAAAATTCAAAAAAGAATGGTTCATGCACCTGAATTCAAATCTCAAAGACCTTTCTGACAAACTGAATGCAGGAAGCGCACTTTCAGATGATGATAAAAAACAATTGCGTGAAAGCATTGAAAACTTCAAGAAAACTTTCTAATTAAAGACAGGGTACGAAAATGACAAATTTAAAAGACATAAAAAACAGAATACAAAGTGTTCAAAGTACAAAAAAAATAACCCGTGCAATGAAAATGGTTGCAGCTGCAAAAGTTAAGAGGGCGGAAAATACAGTAAAAGCCTCAAGACCGTTTACGCATGAATTAAACACAATGTTCAGACGGCTTTTAAATTCTGTCGGCGCTTATTCAAGTGAAAGCCTGAAAGTGAAGTCTAATATTGACAACTATCCTGAGCTTTTGCAGGTCAGATCTGAGATAAAAAATGTCGGACTGCTTGTAATTACTTCAAATAAAGGTCTGGCTGGCGCTTATAATGCTAACGTTATAAGAAAAACTCTGAAAAAAATAGAAGAATATAATGCAGCCGGTATAAAATCTACATTATTTATTGTCGGTCAAAAGGGGATATCCGCCTTTAAAAAGAGAAGTAAAGCTCTTGGCTGCGAAATAGCTGCAACATACACAGGAGTTGCTAATAATCCGTCAGGAGAGGGAGCAAAAATTATTGCCGAAGACATGGCTGATTATTATGTTGACGATAAAATCGACAAAATAGAAATTATTACAACACGCTTTAAAAATATGATGAGCTATTATGTTGAAGAATGGGAAGTTTTACCGCTTCAGGGTGAGGTAACAGAAGCGGCAACTGCAGCAGAGCATAAAGTTGATCCGTTGATGGAATTTGTACCTGATATGCATCATATTTTGCAAAAAGTTGTTCCTATGTATATTGCAAACATTATTTATCAGTCATTGCTTGAAGCTCAAGCCAGTGAATTGGCATCCAGAATGACATCTATGTCAGCGGCAAATAATAACGCAGAAAAGATGATTCAGGATTTGACAATTCAATACAACAAGACACGTCAGATGGCGATTACAAATGAAATCGTTGAAGTTGTGTCAGGTGCGAATGCACTTTTAGGATAGGCTGATATCTTTCATTGCAAACTCTTTAAGGAATTTTTGATTATCAGATTGAATAATAGATGTTAACGTATTGCCGGTATTTGCTTTCATTTCAGCAAGTCTGGCTTTACGTTTTGCTTCTGATTGTTTTGTCATATGAATATTAAGTTTTGGAATTCCCCAGCCCAATACAATACCGGAGTATGCGTAACCTATAGCTTGCGAGAAGTTCAATGCTCTAAGCTGCTCTTTAAGGGCATCTTTAACTGCAGGATCAGCAATATCATTAACTTTTTTAAGTAATTCCCTAACAGGAAGAGCTTTACCATCTTTAACAACATCAATCCCCTGTTTTTGAAGTGTAGACATTAAAACTTCATCACGGGTTTTCAAAGAGCTGTTTAATTCATTTTTGAATTTATCCCAGAAAGATTTGCCTGCATCATCCAGCTTATTAACAAGCTTAGAATTAAAGATACGAGCAGAATATTTAGAAACAAGTGCACCCAAGACAAGCAGGTTTAAGAAGCCAAGAGAATCTTTAACAGCGGATTCACGAAGTTCATCTTTGTCGCGTGCAGCCAGCAAACGTGAAGTAATTGTCATACCATAAACAAACTTTAACTGGTTAATAGTTGGCATCATCCCCTGGAATTGCAGCTTGCTTGCAAATTTTCTCGGATTAGTAGTAATTGTAGACAGTGTACCTGCACCAAAAATCAGAGCCATAATACCTTTTAAGACTTTGAAAGAATGAGATTTATCTTTTTCTCTGCCCTCAACGCCGACAAATCCGTCGCTGCCGGTTTTCTTCTTTGTCAAATACATATTAATAGGCTGGGTTGATACACCGACAAGAGTAGCGATACCAAGCCCTATTTTAGAACGAGTACTGTTCATTCTGCGAAGCCTGTTTAATAAATCATTCGCTTCAAATTTAGCTGCTCCCTTAAATTCAGCAAAAGCCTTATCAGTTTTAAATGCATTTGTAAGGTTGAAAATATTTTTAACGAGAGTTTTCAACGTATTACCTGCATCCTTACCGCCCTCTTCCGCGAGTAATAAAACATTTTTCTCTCCGCCTGTATGCGCAGTAATAATATTATAAACATATTTTGCTACATCATCAGGCAGAGCAGTTTTAGCATCAGCTTTTTTCAGAGCATTAAACAAAGAGTCGCTGACAAGTTTTTTAGCATCATCAGGGATTTTAACATATCCGTTAACTCTGTCTGCATCGGTATTAAATACACGAATTCTATCAACCAGAGTACTAATATGTGATTTAAGTGCAGAATCTAAGTCCCCATTGCTGGAATGAACTGCATCATGCCAGCTTTTTGCAATAATATTTAGAGTGTTATCATCAGCAAAAATCTTATGCGCTCTGATACCAAATTTACTGTTAAGACCTGTAGCAGCGGCAACCGCCAAACCGCCTAAAGTTCCATAAACTCCAACAAGTGAATGGTTTGTTGTACCGGTAATTTCACGACGACCTGTTTCTAATCCTGCAGCAGGACCTCTATCACGAAAGTCAACCCAGGTTCTCGGTATAACCATAGAACCTAAATCTACAAGGTTTGCTCCGACAGCCTGATTTGTATCAAGGTATCTTAGCCCCATGGTCAGACAATTTTCAAGCAGACCGGTAAATTGCACATCAGAATGTCCGGCACGCTTGTTGTCGGTATTGCTATTTACTATTCGGGGAGTATTTAGTTGTTGGATGTTCATAACGCCTTTTCTACTAATTATTATGTTTGAAAGAATGATTGAAATGCCGGTGAATCATTTTTAATTAATTCACGCGTAAAGCCCTGTGCGGCTTTTGCATTTTCTGCAGCCACAGCTGCAAGTTCAGCTTCCCTTTTCTTATTAGTAGTCGTTCGCGTATATAACGGAATAAATACGCCTAGTGAAATTAATGAGAATGCGATGTTACCTAATTGACATACCGTTCTCAAATTCTTAGCCTTGCCTGTGGCTAATTCATCCGAAGCTTTCAATGAAGTATCTTTTACCCAGCTCCAGAATTTTTGCAATGAGTTTGCATTTTCTTTAGGATTTCTAAGTCTGTTTATTAACTTAACAGCCTTACCATCTTCGTCTTTTATACCTAATCTTTCAATAAATGAAGCAATACCTTTAGCAGCATAATCTCCGAGGAAATAGAAGCTGGAGAATGTAGCAATATCTCTTACTGTTGCTTCACGAAGTTCGTTTTTATCATCTGCAGCACCCATACGACTTGCAAATGTAGCTGTTGAAATAATTCTTGCCTGATCCATAGACGGGAATATTCCTTTAAATTCCAGCATCTTTGCTGTAGGAAGCTTCATCATTGAAAGCAAACACACACCAACCATAGAACCGATTGAAATGAACTTTTGCTTCAATAAAGCAGCTGCTTCTTTTGGACCTTTTTGAGCCTGAGAATGAGAACCATTTTCTTTTATAGAATTATTTTTTTCAGCCGTAGCGTCATTTTTTGCATAGTCCTTATAAATCGGAGCACCTTTTACGCCTGAACTACGCTCTGTAAGCCATCTGTTAATAGGCTGCATTGAAACAGCAAGCGGAAGAATTACGCCTAAGCCTGCAAGGGATTTATATTTAACAAGCTTTTTAGCCTTAGAAATATATTCTGAAAATGCACCTGTATCAGCTTCTGCAATACCAGCCTGCATAGCACCTTTTACTACGCGCAAACCTTCGCCGAATAATGATGAAAAACTATTTGAGAAAAATTTATCTTTTCCGAGGAATTTGACATTTTCATCAATATTAGTTTCTTTTACTATAGCTTTTATTGCTTTAGTAAGTTTTTTAGCATTTATTTTTTTGTCATCAAAAAGTGCATCTGCCATATCATCGAAATGCTTATCAAATTTTTCCGGTGAAGCTTCATACATTGCCTTAAATGATTTTTTACCATCTTTTGTAAAATCACCGTCAGCACCTTCTAATGAATTAAATATATTAACGATAGTATTGCGTACTTTTTGTTTTCCTGTCCCCTCAGCTTTCGTATAGTATTCATTGATAACATCAAGCGTATCAGAGTTTGCCCATACTTTAGAAAGGGCAGCATTGCCAAAAGCACCCATAACAGGCTTCTTCATAGCTGCAGCCAAACCCCAGACTATAAAGCTCGGGATAATACAGTTGACAATCAAACCTGAAGATTCACGTCTGAAAGCTTCCATACCGGCATAAGCATTTGACTCTCTGGTTTCTATAATTGTACGCGGAATAATTGCTGTAGATAAATCAAGTACTGAAACGTTAACCATCGGGTATTTTTCACAGTACTGAACACCTTTAATAAGCCCCTGACCTACAGTTTGAAGCGCAGTATTAGCCATTTCGCCAAATCCGCCAAATGATGTTTTGGAATCTGACATAAATTTGCCCTGCTTTTTATAAGGGGTATTTTTACTATTTACATTACCATAATTAATTTTGTCTATCATAAATATTCTGTCTGGCTTTCTTGTAAATCTATTATAACAAGAGCACAATAACATTAAAAGCCGGACAAAAAAAAAGTTGCTATCTGTGACCTGATTGTAAAGTTAATATAAAGATGAAATTTTATTATTTTTTATAAAAATAGAAAATTTTTAAATAGTTTTTTTAAATTTTTGAACAAAAATACACAAAATTAAGTTGAATTTGAGAAAAAATAGAGTTAAATTAAATAAAAAATTTTTGTAAATAATTGTAACAATTACGTTTTATAACCTGAAAATTTACTCAAAATTGCTTAAATTTCATCACAAAATCAATGGCATGCTCTTTTGTCATGACATCACCGGATAATTGAGCTTCATGCAACTCATTAATAATTTTGCCAAGTTTCGGGGATGGCTTTATAGATAAAATAGACATTATTTCATTTCCTGATAAAAGTTTTGGCAAAGGTTCAAGAGAATCTTTTACAGAGATGTAAAAATTCATAAGGCGCTGCAGACCGGAAATATTTTGTTTAACCATATCTTCAGTAACAGCTTCTCCTAACGCTGAAAGTCTGTCAGCCATGGCAAGAATTATAACATCAATTGCATTATCCTCCATTTTTCTAACATAGCGCATCATAACCTTATCGTTAAGTTCCGGAGCAGATATTACCTGTGACGGGTACATGTGATTTTTTATCATCATAGTAATATAATCTATCTGCTTATTTGAAAAATTCATCTTTTTCAATAACGGTACGGCAAGCTTTGCACCTGCATCATCATGTTTAATAAACCTGTGCCGCCCCGTTTCCTGTTCAATAGTCCATGTTGAGAATTTACCAATATCATGCATAAAGCCGGCAAATTTTAAAAATGCAAGTCTGGGGTGTACCCCAAAACTAATTTCCTCCAGATGAGATTTAACAGGCTCAGAAGCTCTATCATATATTAATTGAATTTGTCTGACAGTTTCCAGAGAATGCATGAACAAATCAAGGTGGTGATGGGTATTAGGCGGCACCTGCTTTAATTCTCTAACAAACGGGAATAAAAGTTCAAAACCGCTGGTATTATTAAACGTGAGTAGAGCCTCATAAGCAAATTTGCCGCCAAATAGTTTCATGATTTCGTAATTTATCCGCTCTACAGCCGGTAAAGTTATAAGAGAAACATGCTTTTTTACAATCTCTGTAAGCTCATCAGACAACTCAAAACCTAGTATAGACATAAACCTGAAAGCTCTCAGAATTCTCAAAGGATCATCAATGAAATTTTGCTCTGAGATTGCATTAAGTCTTTTACTCAAAATATCATTCAGCCCGCCAAACCTGTCGATGACTTCGAGTGTTTGCAAATCAACAGCAACAGCATTTACGGTCAAATCCCGCCTTGCCAGATCTCTGTCAATGGAACCTCCGAGAGGATTGGTAATATCCAGATAATTAACTTTATCAGGCAGAACAACCCTGTAAATTCTGTTAACTTCATCAAGAGGTACAAAAGCGGCCTGAAAAAAGGCTGCGACACGTTCAGCAAAATCTCTTGCATCGACTCCTGCAACAATTAAATCCCTGTCAGATGTGTCTTTACCCATGGCAAAATCACGTACAGAGCCCCCTACAAGATAAACTTCCTCCCTGAAATTTGCCTTAATTTGATTTAATAACTCATCACATTTTATCTTATTTATTATTTTCGTATTCATAAATAACATTTCCCAATGCAACAGTAACAGCAGTTTCAGCACGCAAAATTAAGTTTCCTAGTGTCAGCATGGCAATTTGTGAATTTGTTTCAAAATACTCAAACTCACGCTCACTAAAGCCGCCCTCAGGACCTATTATTATAAGAACTTTTTCGCCGCTCTTAATATGATGCGCCGCGCAATATTCATGCAGAGAAGTTTTTGCTATACGCTCGCAAAAAGCTATTATTTTATCAAATTTGACCTCACTCAAAAGCGTCTTTATGTCAGTCATATTAAAACACGTAGGAATATCAGCACGTTCGCACTGCTTTGAAGATTCATACATAATCTTCTGCCACTTTTCAATTTTCTTTTCTATAACAGATTTTGTAAGGGCACAGTTATCAGTATAAACAGGATATACACCAGTTACACCGAGTTCTGTTGCTTTTTCTATAAGAAAAGATTGAGCATCACTATTTCTCAGCGGAGATTGTGCAAGATAAAGTTCAAATTCTAGTTTTCTGGAAGACTTGTATTGTCTTATAATCTCAGCAAGAATTGATTTAGGTGTAATTTCTTTAATCACAGTTTCGTACTGAATAGCATTTTCATCAATTAAAAGGAGTGTTTCACCTGTCTTTGCACGTAATGATTTTGCTATATGATTATAATTATCTCTGTCTTCAATAGTAATAAGACTATCCTTTACTGATTTTGAATTAATAAAAAAATGCGGCACGACAGCTCCTTTCAATTTAATAATATACTAAACAAAAAATTAATTAAAAAAAGTGCTTGCAAAAAAAAATTCTTTATGCAATAATAAGTCTTGCGAAACGAAACATAAGCGGGGGTAATTCAGTGGTAGAATGCCTCCTTGCCAAGGAGGATGTCGCGAGTTCGAGCCTCGTCTCCCGCTAATTAAAAAGTCTCACCTATAGGTGGGACTTTTTAATTTAACGAAAGGCTCAAGAACAATCAAAGATAGAATTGCCGTTGCCATAAAAAAACATACCTGCTAAAATAATTTTATTAACAATCTGCGGGAGCAAATGGAAAAATTCAAAATTAATTACAACAATATATACCTGATGCTTATATGGATAATTGCACTAACAGGTATAATCTTAAGAGTCATATTTTATTCCTATTGCAGACCTTTTTATGTTGATGAATGCTCTCTGGCTCTAAACATAATAAACTTAGATAATTATTTCCGACCGCTTGTTAATGCACAGGTCAGTCCGCCGCTTTTTATGTACATATCAAAAATTATGTACAATATCGGTAATATATTGAATATAAGAGGTGAATATTCGCTTAGACTCTTACCGCTATTGTCGTCAATAATTTCAATACCAGCCTTTTACTTTGTTGTACGAAAAATACTCTCAACAAAAATTAGTCAAATTATTGCACTGTTTTTATTTGTATTTAACCACAGAATATGCATCTATGCGCAGGAATTTAAGCAATACAGCACAGAGGTGCTTGTTTTCCTTTTGATAATAGCTGCATTCTTGTATATTGATGTTGAAAAAATAAATACAGATAAAAAAATAGTTTTAGGACTGATACTCGGCGTAAGTATATGGATTTCAAATGCGGCAGCAATCATAGCATGTGCTATCGGAATTATTTATCTTATAAAAGTGATAAAAAAACAAATAAAATGGCTGGATTTTACTGCAATAATTTTACCATCTGCAATCAGCGCATGTCTGTATCTTGCCATTATGCACAATACAATGGGAAACAATTATTTGTACGCATACTGGAGTGATTTTTTCATAAAATATAACTTCAGCAATTTGACAGATATACTGGTTGCAAACTCCAGATACTTTTTTGCCCGTAAGTATTTACCGCTTATAATTGCATCTCTCGGTTTTATATTTTTTGCACTTGAGCCTAAAAAAGAAAAAAATCTTCTAGTAACCTTACCTGTCTTGATTGTATCTGCGCTTTCCTATCTTCATATTTATCCGTTTGGAGACAGAGTTGTGCTCTTTTTACAACCAATCTATGTAATCTATATATGCAAAACAGTTGAAATCGCAATCCGTGAAAATAAATATCTTGCATTTTTAATATTATTTATGACACTATCACTTTGCACATACAATTTTGCAAGAACGTCAAAAATAATACTAGCAAAAGATTATTTAGCTGAAAACATATATGAATTACTAAAACAAACAGAACAATATGCGAAACCAGGTGACACTGTATATATAATAATTGATAACCCGAATTTTGAATATTATATCAGATTTTTCAAGTTTCCAGATGTAAATATTATACAATATTATCAAGCACTGGAACCGGAAAATCAAAGCACGATAAATCGCTCTATTGAATCTGATATAAAAAGAAATCAAATTAATTTCTACAAAGAACTGACAACACTCCCCAAAAGCAATTATTATTTTTTGCTTGCAGGCGATTTTTGCAGACCATACAATATTGAAATTCTAAAAAATTTATCAAGAAAAAACAATGGACAATTGTTATACATTGATGATAAAAACAACGCTCTATTTCATATTGAAATCAAATAGCAAAGCATGATTACCATTTTTTAAAAATAAAGAAAGCTGCGAGCACTATAAAACAAAAACCGACAAGATAATTCCAGCGGAATTGTTCTTTCAAAAACCATACAGAAAAACCGCTGAATACTATTAACGTGATTATTTCCTGAATAGTTTTTAACTGTGCCGCAGAATAAACCTCATGCCCAATACGGTTTGCAGGAACCTGAAAACAATATTCAAAAAAGGCAATCCCCCAGCTGACAAGAATAACTATCCACAATGCCGGTGATTTAAATTTCAAATGTCCGTACCATGCAAAAGTCATGAAAACATTTGATATAGTGAGCAAAATAATTGGTGCTATGTGATTATACATTCCGTCATTCCTTAATAATAACCTGATTACGGTAAAATTATACCGCAAAGAAAAAACTCTTGACTTTTAAATTTGTTCTTAATAGAATGAAATTTGTAAGCCGGCATAGCTCAACGGTAGAGCAACGGTTTTGTAAACCGTAGGTTGTAGGTTCGATTCCTATTGCCGGCTGTTTTTATCGGATAAATCCGATAAGATTGCACATTCTCAAAAAATAAATCAGAAATATTGATGCTAAATAATTAAGATATTTTCACTTGTGGTTGTTAGCCTTTGTGGCAAGGACTCCGCGAAATCGATTGAGTATCGATTGAGTGGAGGTGGGTAGCAGCACTCCATTGGTTTTTCCGATTTTGCCGAATACTATAAACCTTTATGGTTGTTAGCCTTTGTGGCAAGGACTCCGCGAAATCGATTAAGTATCGATTGAGTGGAGGTGGGTAGCAGCACTCCATTGGTTTTTCTGATTTTGTTGAATGTTATAAGCCCTTGTGGCTGTATGCCTTTGTGGCGCAGGGGTAGCGCACTCCCTTGGTAAGGGAGAGGCCACGGGTTCAAATCCCGTCAAAGGCATTTTT
>CALUTF010000023.1 GCA_944323595.1 Candidatus Gastranaerophilales bacterium
GTAAGGAGATTATGAATGTCTGAATACTTGAGCAAGGAAGAGATTAAACAATGGAGAAGCTCATTGGAAAAGATTACTTTAGAAGAATTTGCTGCCAGACTGGGGAAAAAATTAGAAGAAGATAAACATACAAATGATCTCGTTGATATTGTACTCAAAGGTAAACCAATGGTATCAACAACATCAGATGACTGGCTGCAAACAAAAGGGGAAAGAATTAACTCAATTGCTGAACGCTCATTTGAAAGAGAGAGAGAGATTTCACCATCACCGTTTACAATCGGACACTTAAAATCAGAAGATTTAAAAGCGCTGAAAGAAGAAGCTGCACCGAAAAAGACAAAAAAAGCAGCAAAGGTTAAAGATGAAATTGTCTCAGCCGAAACAAAAAAAGCTGTTAAGAAAACCACAGCTAAAAAAGCTGCCCCTAAAGTTAAACAAAATACTAATACTGAACAATCAAACGATACTTTGAGAGAGGAAGTAAGAATAGTATTTAAAAAAGCTCTCACAGACAGAGAACAAAAAGTATTTGACCATTTTGCACAAAACAGCGGGAAAATCGTTTATGCAAAAGATTTGGCAGCACTTTTAGATTTGCCGAGAGACTATGTGTATAAATACATTAAAAATCTCAGAGCAAAAATTGACGGAGATAATCTCCAAAATGCTGATAAAGGCGGATTTATTTTACACGTATAATAAAATTAAAAAAGCGTATAACTCTAAAAAGGACTTATTAAAAAATAAGTCCTTTTTAGTTTATCTTCTTAGTAATACATTCATTCCTGCCAGAAAATAATTCTTAATTTCCGTGAGTGAACGAATTCTTGAAAGCATTTTCAGAATATATAATGGTCTAAGATAAAATCTTCTGATAGCTTGCTTATGAAGTTCAAAAACTCTATCCTTGGACAAAAAATGTGTATTCACCGCAGGGTAAAAATACGCATTCTCAAAAGAAGTGTCCTTATCAAGAAGATTATTTTCCTTAGCATAATTAAAAAATCTTGTTCCTGGCAGCGGAGTCGCTGTATAGAAACTGATAAAATCGCTGTCAAGTTCAATTGCAAAACGTATTGTTTCCTCAACAGTATCTTCGTTTTCCCACGGAAGACCTATGACGAAATAATTATAAATTCTTATTCTAGCTTTTTTAAAAATATTTACAGTTTCTCTGATTTGATTAAGGGTTATTCTCTTACCAATTTTATCAAGAATATATTGAGAGCCGCTTTCTACACCGATGCTCACAAGCCTGCAGCCGGATTCATACATTTTTTTTGCCATCTCTAAATCCGCCGTATCAGCTCTTGTATTTGCAGACCACGTAATTTTCAGCCCGCTGTCAATTATTTTTTGACACAAATCCATTGTCCATTCTTTATCTATATTAAAAATATCAGACCAGAAAAGAAAATTTCTGATATTATACTTTTCAACACATTCCCTGATTTCAGCAATAATATTTTCAGGACTTCTGCGTCTGACCTTAGCGCCCGATACAGGAGTCGCAAGACAGAAAAAGCAATGGAAAGGACATCCGCGGGAAACTTTAATAACAGCCTGCACTTTCCCATTATCCGGACGTCTGTAGACATTGTTATCGACAAGATGACGTGCCGGAAATGGTATTGAATCCAAATCTTCAATAAAAGGACGCGCACCCGTAAAATTTATGACCAAATCGTCTCTGTAGTAAATTCCTGATATGTCTTTAAGAGGTCGTTCAGAAAGAATTTCTTTTAATGTATCCTCAGCTTCACCCAGAATACCTATATCAAGTGACTTATGATTTGCAAGAATATCATTGCCATGATTTAGAAAAGCAGCACCCTTAGCAATTGTAATAATATCCGGACAAATTTCTTTAGCCTTTTTAACCGCATCTAAATCATGTTCCAGTGTTGGTGTTGCAATATTCACAACAAGAAAATCCGGTTTAAAATCCTCCAAATCTTTCTCGAAATTTCCACCCTGACTGTAATCTTGAATTTTAGCAACACAACCTGCAGCTTCCGCAACCGACGCCAGATACATTAAATCAGTCGGAGGAAGAGGAGGTATAACAAGTAATTCTTTTGTTGGCTGCTGACAGCGGTCTTCTCTGTTTAAAACAGGAGATGGCGGATATATCAGTAAAACTTTTTTTTGTACCATATACTAAGCCTTTTCCTTAACCGTATTAGCAACAAATGCGGCAATAGCCAAACAAATAGCACCAATAAGAAAAGAGTATTCCCAGTGATAGTTTATTGCACCATTTTCAAGGTGAATAACACAACGTGCGATAATCCAGGCAACTAATGTGCATACAAAAACCTGCGGACCTGCAATAAAAATATTAAAAATGCCCATCACAGAACCCTCAGTACCTTTCTTTATAAATTGGGAAAGCATAGCAAAAGGCAATGCACAAATACTTGCCCAGCCGATACCTGCAACACCCATCAAAATTGCAACTATTTTATAATTGCTAGTCAAATACATTCCAAGATATGCCAGAATCATTGTAATCAAGGAAATTATATGTACTTTTTTATTACCGTACTTGACAGAAAGGACTCCGATAGGAATAGCAACAAGAAAACATACCAGATTAAATATTGCAAAACAGATAGAAGAAAAATTTGTACCGTTTACAACAGCAGATTCATAAAGCATCTCAACGCCCTCTGATGCTGTTGTTAAATCTGGCACCTGAAAAATTGTATGAACTGAATATTGCGTAAAGAAAATCATCATACACATAGTACCAATCCAGGTAAAAAACTGCATTGTACAAATTTTAGAAACCTCAGGTGACAAAGCAAAGAAATGCTTCAAACTATCCCAAAAGGTGTCTTCAACTTTATCTGCAACAGCTGCATCTTTTAATAATTCTTTTTTAGTTTGAGGTTCCTTAATAGTAGAACAGGTCCAGAGCATACCTAGCGCAAATGCGAGAGCAGCCATAATAAACTGAGCTACAACTGACATTTGATAATTAAACAACCATTTCAAAGCCGGAGCTGCACCTGCAGCGATAACAGACCCCAAACCTATAGCAAGACTTATATATGAATTTGCAATAGAATGCTGTTCCGGCGGAACAACATCCGGTATTAATGCCCTGTACGGTCCCTGCGCAATATTTACACATGCATCAATAATCCAAATCATAATAGCCGCAATAAGTAAAGCAGACCAGGCAGGCAAATCAAATCCAAGCATTTTATGAAGAGCAAGTGCAACATTTTCTGAATTAGGGAAAATCCACAGAGCAACAGCAGCCATCAAAGCACCGCCAAGAAGATACGGACGGCGTCTGCCAAACGGAGAAATCGTTTTATCACTCAAAGTTCCGACAAGCGGCTGGACAACCATACCTGTAAATGGTCCTGCAAGCCAGATTAAGCCATATATAAAAGGAGATGCGCCCAGGCCTTCCGTAACCGGTCCTGATAAAATAATTCGCATCTGCCATGCAAATTGTAAGCCAAAAAATCCTAAACAAAAATTTAAGAATTGAGCTGTAGTAAACTTTTTCATTATATTGTTTTCTTCCATGAACTTCTCCCCAGTAAACTCTCCGTATATAATAAAATACACTCAACATACGCGGCAGTCAAGCATATTATTAGTGAATCGTCTTAATTACAAGCACTGCAAACACTATAGACAACAATATTAAAAGTATATTACATACTAAAGAATATCTATCTAATATTCTTTTCAATACACCAGACATTAAAGAACCTGCAACCATAAGTCCTGAAAAAATTAACAAATTCTCAGAGTAAAATAACAAGGAAAACATTGCAATAAAAAGAACTGATGACAGCATACTTGCATAATTGAAAAATGCTCTATCAACCGTACAAAAATTCTTGATATCTGTCACATTATTATAGACACTTAAAAACAAGAATATCACAGCCAATATATACGGAATAAATTGATTTATACCGTGAATTTCATGTAACGTCTCAAATACCGGATTATTAGTATAAATATACAACGCAAACATTGTAATAACAAACGTACAAATTTTTACTATTTCATGCCTGATATCAGTGTTAAGAAATGAATTAAAACAAAAACAAACTAACAACATTAAACAGGCGAAGATAAGAAAATCTAAATTTATACTGATATTAAACAATATAAAAGCTGAAATTATAACAGAACCGAGGGAAATTGCAGCAAAAGGATTAAGCCTGTCAATACAAAAATTATTTTCACGTAAATCCAGAAACAGATTAATATAAGGACTTAGCGGATTTGTAAATCCGCATCCTGAACATAAACTTCTCATAGTGTCTGATAAACCAAAAAATAAAGGAGTTAAAAACAAAACAATAAGCAATTCAATCATTATTTATTCTCCTTCGTAAGCAAAAATCTCAAAAGATAAAAAGCGAATACCATCAGCAAAAAGGAAATATTAATAAGTGAAAGATTTGATAACATAACCTGAGGTACAAAAAGATTTCCTCCGCAGAATACAAACACTGGCGCTACAAAAAATTCGATTGTAATATGCGGGAACAATCCGGCTAACAGAAAAACAATCACGAATCCTGAGATTAATAACGCATTAGCCAGCGATTTTTTGTAGTTGTTAAACTGATGAAAAAGATTAGCCAATGCACGCACTGTAATAACTTCCAGCAAAAACATAAGAACTAAAGTTATCAACAACAAAATAAGGAATACAGCATTTTTAACTTCAATACCTGCCAGTATTGATGAATACATAAGTCCTGCACCAGCAAAAGCCGCGAATGGCGGAATTGATAATATAGTTCCTAAAAATATCCCGCAATAGAATTTATCAGATGGCAAAAATTTCTGCCATACAGCCTGCTCCTCAACTGCACCAGTCTCACCGTATTTATTTCTCACAGAAATCAACAATGCAGGTATTCCAATTATCTGATTAAATATGAAAAAATATACTGCAAATAATGCACAGGCAGTAGTTGGAAGATTTTTTAAAATCATGCCAAACATCGCAATAGAGAGTGCTATTAGCATCAAACCTGTATTTTTATAAGAAATATTCAATACAGAACGTCTGAAATCCGGTTCAGAACTATCAAATGTAATAACGCTTTTATATGCAATAAAAAATCCTGCAACGAGAATCATATAAGAAATAAATTCTTCAGGAGTTCGCCATAAAAATAAAAAACGGATTAAAACATAGGCAAAAGCAGGTAATCCTGCGCCTGTAAGAAGAAAAACAGGTAAATCATTTCCTTTGTAATAAGTATAAGATAATATAACAGAACAAGCAGAAATTAATACCCCGGCAAATATCATCACAAATACAGGCGGCGTAATTAATCCGAATAATTTACCAAATTCAACTGTTCCGGTCTGATAATAAATAACGCCGAATGCGCAGGCAATAAGAACTGCACCTATCTGAGAAATAATTATATATTTCTTTGTGGCTTTGAATAACAGCAGAAAAGATAAAATCAAAATTTCAAAAATAACTGTAAATAAAACAGCATTAACTACTGACATTAAAGTAAAAACAGATGCAACAGCCGTACAGGCATATAAAATATCTTTTTTGAAAGATTTTTCCAGATAATTTGTGCAATTTAAATTTATCAAGAAAACAGTAACGGCAAGAAATAAAATTATCGGTGCTGCAATATTATCCAAGACAAAAGTAAGATTAACCTTACCGATGACAAAGTTTATATAATCACTGCTCAGGCTTCGAACTGCTTTAAAGGCAGGAATTCCTGCAAAAATCCCAGCCAAAAGAGTCACGGCAAGTAAAAAATAATACCTGAATGTACTGTTTTTAAATAAAACCTGAACAAACGCAGCCGCAAAATATAATATCAATGCCGTAAAAAATAAACCCATATCCCCTTACATTCGTAATTTATTTACTTAACTTTCTTTGCCGCAGCATTAATCAAGCCCTTAAACAAAGGATGAGGATGTTCAGGACGTGACTTAAATTCAGGATGGAATTGTGAAGCAACAAACCAGTCAAGTTTAGGAAGCTCAACGATTTCAGCCAGCATACCATCCGGTGACATGCCTGAAAATACCAGACCTGCATCCGTTAATGGTTTAATATACTCATTATTAACTTCGTATCTGTGGCGGTGGCGTTCTGAAATTTTCTCTTTGCCGTAAGCATTATAAACAACAGAACCTTTTTTCAACACGCAGTCGTACGCACCGAGACGCATTGTGCCGCCGTAAGCCTGAACATTTTTTTGTTCCAACATTAAATCAATAACAGGATGCTGTGCATTTTCATCAAATTCAGCTGAATTCGCATCTTTAATCCCTACAACATTCCGTGCGTATTCAATGACAGCACACTGCATGCCCAGACACAATCCCAAAAACGGAACATTATTCTCTCTGGCATAACGGATGACATTAAGTTTACCCTCAATACCGCGAATACCAAAACCGCCCGGAACAACTACAGCATCGACAGATGACATTAATTCCTTACATCTGTTAAAATCAACACAATCTTCCGAATTAATCCATTTAATGTCAATTGCGGCATTAGCAGCATATCCGGCATGTTTTAAGGATTCAACAACAGAAATATAAGCATCGGATAATTTTGTATACTTACCTGCAATTGCGACTTTTATAGTCTTTTTAGGATTTTTAATATTTTCAACAAGCGCATTCCAGCCCTTTAAATCAGCCTTTCTGTCATTAACCCCGAGCATTGTAAGAACAACTTTTGCCATATTTTGTTCTTCAAGCGCAAGCGGAACCTCATAGATACTTTTCATGTCGCGGCATTCAATAACAGCGTCTTTGCTGACTGAGCAGAAGAGCGCAAGTTTTTCTTTTTCGGTTTTTGGGATAGGCTTAGTTGTACGGCAAACAAGAATTTCCGGCTGAATACCGTAGCTTCTTAAAACATTTACACTGTGTTGTGACGGTTTTGTCTTTAACTCGCCGGATGTCGGAAGATAAGGCAAAAGCGTACAATGGATTGAAATAGCATTACCTATACCGACTTCTGTTTTAAATTGTCTTATTGCTTCTACAAAAGGCAAACTTTCAATGTCACCTACAGTACCGCCGATTTCAATCAATTGAAAATCAGGATTGAATTGTTTTGAGGCGCCGACAATACGGGATTTAATTTCGTTAGTAATATGAGGGATAACCTGAACAGTCGCACCGAGATAGTCGCCTCTACGCTCTTTTTCAATGACACGCTGGTAAACACTGCCTGATGTTACATTGTTTAGCTTTCCTAAGCTGGTATCTGTAAATCTTTCGTAGTGACCTAAGTCTAAATCGGTTTCAGCACCGTCATCCGTTACAAAAACCTCACCATGCTGGAACGGACTCATCGTTCCCGGATCAACATTAATATACGGATCAAATTTCTGGTTTATAACAGAAAAACCTCTTGCACGTAATAATTTTCCCAGAGACGCCGCGATAATTCCTTTACCCAAAGAACTAACAACACCGCCTGTAATAAAAATATATTTTGTCATCATCTACCCCAATCTAATACATATCCAATCAAAAATCCCGCAATTGCGGGAAGAAATTAGTTAATCTTCGGAACTTTGAAAAATCCGTTTTCTTCTTCCGGAGCATTAGCCATCAATTGTTCTTTTGTTTGTTCATAAACAACTTTGTCTTCTCTCATAACGTTAACAAAATCTATTACCTGTGTCATAGGTTTAACATCAGATGTGTCTACTTCGTTCATTTGATCAACATATTTCAAAACATCACCGAGCTGTTTTGTATACAATTCTTTTTCTGCATCTGTTAACTCTAATCTTGCAAGTTTTGCAACGTGTTCAACATCTTTTATAGTAATCATTATTACATCTCCATAAAACCAATAAAAAATATATTTAAATACTAACATAAAAAGATTATTTTTAGCAAATATTAACTAAATTTAAAATTTAGAAAAATTTATCAAATATGTTATAATAATAAAAATAATGTCTGCCGGGGGAGTACGTGAATAAGAAACTTGAAGATTTCTCACTGCTTGATAGTCTGGTAAAAACCTACAAGACAACAAGCGATGAAAAGAAAAAGAGGATAGCTCACCTTAGAATCGTTGAACTTTCAATGGGACTGGTCCGAAAAATTGCCGGTGCAACGCATCAACGTACTGATTTGACTAAAGAAGACCTTATTCAGGTTGGCGTGATGGGGCTTATAAAGGCAATTGAATTATACAGACCAGGAAAAAATGCAAAATTCAGCACTTATGCAACTTATTTTATAAGAGGAGAAATTTTACACTACCTACGTGATAAAGGTTCTATAATCAAGACTCCGCGCGAGATGCATGAGGTGCTGATAAAAATTAAGACCGCAATAAAAAACTTAAAAAGCAGAGGTTATGAAGATCCGACAAACGAGCAGATAGCAGAGGAAGCAAACCTTGAACTTTCCAAAATTTCTGAGGCACTGCAGACTGAATTTAATAAAAGCCCGCTATCACTGGATCAATCAATATTCAAAACTGATAATGAAGAGGGGGACTCCGGCGCATTAATAGATAAAATTCCGTCAGGAGATTATGAGGAAGATTTGGATTTTTATGAAAGTAAAATCACACTGAAAAATGCAGTAGAAAAACTGCCGGAGGATTTAAAACAAATAATTAAAATGAATTACTATAAAGATATGACTCAAAGAGACATAGCCAAAGAATTAAATATGTCCCAAATGCAGGTTTCAAGACTCTTAAAACGAGGACTGAACCAGTTGTATGAAATTTTGCAAAGTACTCATACAGCAGAACAATTCACAGACCCAAATAGCGTTGATGATATAGAAAGGAATAAAAAATAATGGATTTAGCTGAAAATATTATAATACTAATTTTTATAGCACTGACAGGTCTTTGCATCGGCAGTTTTCTAAATGTTGTTATATTAAGAACGCTTAGCGGCGAATCCATAGTATTCCCGCCGTCAAAATGTCCTAAATGCGGGAATAAACTTAAATGGTGGCATAATATTCCTGTTATTTCATACATCTTTCTTGGAGGGAAATGCGGGTTCTGCAAAGAAAAAATCAGCATCCAGTATCCGGTTGTTGAACTTATCACATGTATAGTATTTGTCTTATCGTATATTAGGCTCGGGCTAACTTTTGACTTATTATTTGCACTTGTATATTTCAGTCTGCTGATAGTAATAGCCGGTACAGATATTAAAGAAAAAGTAGTTTATGACCTGCATACGCATTCACTTGTAATAATAGGCTTGCTGTACTCTATAATTCTGACAGGACTTGATATGTACGGCTCATATCAGCTTTTTGGAACTATTTATCTTGGAAACAGCTGGTTTCAGACAGTACCGGTAATTCAATCACTGCTGGGATTAATTACAGGAGCTGCTGTAATGGAACTTGCGGCAAGACTCGGATATCCGATTGCAGGAAACAGAGCATTCGGAGAAGGGGATACTTATATAGCCGCTGGCATTGGTGCTCTATTCGGCTGGAGAGGTGTTTTGCTGATATTAGCCGTAAGCGTTGGCGTACAGGTTCTTTTAACACTTCCTGTATTTTTCAAAAAGCTATATGATAAAAAAGAATTCAAAACTCTTGTATCACTTGCGCTATTCTTAATTATTGCAATAATATACGGTACCGCGCAATATTTCGGACTGAGTGATAACATAATCATATATTTGGCTGCTGCAATACTGCTTGCGGCAACAGGTTTATACGCATGCAAACAAATTATCACAGGCTTAAAAAATCCGGAAGAACAAACTTATTTACCTTTCGGACCGGCAATGGTAATTGCAACTTTTCTGGTTTACTTTTTCTGTAAATACTCACCGTTCCCGTTTTAGGCGGAAAGAATTCGTAAAGCCTCTTTCAGAATATCTTCAGCCGGTGCATTTTCTTTGACTTTTAAAACAGCTTTGGAAAGCGCATCTTTAATTTCTTCCCGTTCATAACCGAAAGACACGAGAACAGTTTGTGCGTCATCAATTGCCTGCGGCTGCTGCTTAACGGCACTTTGAACACGTATCGGTTCTGTAGTCTGATATTTCATAATTTTATCTTTTAATTCCAGTATAATTTTTTGGGCGAGTTTAGGACCTACACCTTTAGCGCGCGTAAGCTCTTTATAATTTCCGTCAATTACAAATCCGATAAGTTCTGCGGATTGAAATTCATCAAGAAGTGTAAGTGCCATTTTGCTGCCAACGCCTGAAACTGAAGTCATAATATTGAATATATCTCTGTCTTCTTTGTGTAAAAAACCGCATAGAGCCATTTTATCTTCTCTATGCAAAAGAACAGTATAAACTTTACCCTCGGTGTTAATTTCAGACAACTGAGAATAATCTCTCATTGTAATTTCAACAAGATAACCTATTCCGGCAGCTTCGACCGTCAAAAAGCAGCCGCGTGCGTTTGAAATTTTATTTGTAAAAACGCCTCTGATATAATCGTACATAATTATTAAGACCTCAAACTATTTTTAATATCATTCACAGCACGCTCCATATCTTTATTTACTTTAATTTCATC
Source organism: Candidatus Gastranaerophilales bacterium (assembly GCA_944323595.1). Lineage (GTDB taxonomy): Bacteria > Cyanobacteriota > Vampirovibrionia > Gastranaerophilales > Gastranaerophilaceae > CALUVN01. The sequence continues at coordinate 10,534 of CALUTF010000023.1, forward strand.
TTTTATCTTTTCGTAGGAATAGAGCATTGTAGTGTGTTTTTTTCTAAAGAAATCCGCAATAGATTCAAAACTTTTTTCAGTAAGCTCACGTGCAAGATAAACTGCAACATGCCTTGCGCCGGAAACTTTCTGGTTTCTTGAAGAGCTCAAAAAATCAGCAACGGTAACACCGTAATATTCGCTCACCGCCCTGGCAACCATTTCTATCGTAAGTTCTTTTTTAGATGCTTCGCAGTTCAAAACACGTTTTACTACATCAAGGGTCACAGGAATTTTTTCAATATCCACAAACGCGCTTACCTTGTTAAAAGCCCCCTCAAGCTCCCGTACATTATTTACATAATTATTTGCAATATATTCCAGAGCCTCAAAAGGAACATCAAGACAGCGAACTTCTGCCAGATTTTTTAGAATAGCAACCCTCGTTTCAAAATCCGGAGGTGTAATATCAACTATAATCCCCATTTCAAATCTTGTGCGCAGTCTGTCCGGCAGAGTAGGTATGTCTTTGGGCAATCTGTCAGAGGTAATAACAATCTGTTTATTGTTATTATAAAGACTGTCGAACGTATGGAAAATTTCTTCCATAGTATAAGTTTTACTTTCAAGAAACTGAATATCATCAATCAAAAGTACATCAATGTTTCTGTATTTTTGTCTGAATTTATCCATACGGGCATTGCGTTCACCGCCGTATTGAAGATTTTTTATCAATTCATTGACGTATTCTTCCGTTTTGATATATTTAACTTTTAATTTAGGTTTGTTAAAAATAATATAATGACCGATAGCCTGCATAAGGTGAGTTTTGCCGAGTCCTGAGGCTCCGTATATAAAAAGCGGATTGTATTTTTTAGCAGGATTTTGCGCCACTGTATAGGCAACTGCATGCGCAAAACGGTTGTTTTCGCCGACTACAAAATTTTCAAACTTATATTTCAGATTAAGATTGGAAAAAGACTGCATCTGGGCAAGATTATCCATACTTTTTTGCTGGTCTTCTTCCTCTTCTTTATAAATACTTTTCGGGCGTGCGCTTTCTTTTTTCTTTTCTTTTTTATACTTTTCTGCAAGTGCCGCATCGTAGTCTATGGAAAAATCAATTTTCCTCCCGAAAACTTTCTCAAAAGCACTGCTCATTTGTGAATAATAAGAATGACGCACAATCTGCGGCGCCATCATATGAACTGTCAGCAGTGAAAAACTATTATTATCAAACCCTGCAGGCTCCAGTGCATCCACCCAGGAATAAAAAGCATGCGCAGGAATAGTTTCGCGCAATTCGCTTTTCACATCACTCCAGAGTTTTTTGACTTCCAAAATATCCATAGAAAAATTATACTATAAACATCTTATACAAAACAACCGCGCACGCCGAACTCAAATTTAAAGATTCGACAGAAGATGCCATTTCTATTTTAACATCATCAGTTGAAAAACCGACAAGTTCATCACTCAATCCATCAGCCTCCGAGCCAAACATAACAAGCATTTTATCCTGCGGAACAAAATCTTTCAAATATTTCTCCGCACGCGGTAGTGTTGCAACCCTTTGGAAATCAGAAAATAAATTTTGCAAAAAAGAAAATTCTTTTATGTGAACAACAGGAATTTTCCACAAATTACCAACAGCAGCGCGCACACATTTAGGATTATACAAATCAACCGTATCTCCGTATAAAATAACAGCATCGGCGCCGAATGCAGCTGATGTTCTAAGAATTGTGCCGAGATTTCCGGTATCTTTTATATTCTCAAGTAGTACAACTTTTCTTGCATTGATTAAATCGTTTTCATTAAAAATTTTCTTAACGCCGACCCCCACAACATCAGGCGGCGTATCTGTAGTAGAGATTTTTTTTAACACAGGATTTGTTGTTAAAACCAGTTTATCGTTAAGAAACGAATATTCTTCTGCTTTTTCTTTTAAAACAAAAACATATTTTATCTCTACGCCTGATTCAAAAGCTTCGCGTACAGGTTTATCCCCCTCCAGAAGAAATAAACCGGACTCGTCACGAAACTTTTTCTGTTGAAGTTTTGCCGTATTTTTCACTAATTCATTATTTACACTTGTTATTTCATTCATCTACAAAACCTCAAATTCTTTTAGCCATAGGCGTTCCTGCTCATTCAGCAAAGAGTAATCAATAAGTTTTTTTTCGTAATTCATCTTAACAAAAGATTTAATTTCACCGTTTCCAAGGTAACAGGAATTTTCCAGTCTTACCCCGAAATATTCGCCGTTATACAACCCCGGTTCAATTGTAAAACACATGTTATTTTCAATAACCGATTTTGCAATTTCATTTTTACTCAAATTCGGCGGGGCTTCATGAACGCTGACACCTATACCATGCCCCAAACCGTGATTAAATACAAAACCTTTTATCTCGTTCTGTGAATAAATTTCGCGGGCAAGATTATCTATATCATACCCGCACATACTATCCGCAAAATAGTTGTAAGAGTTTAAAAACATTTTAAGTGTCGTTGTGTAAACTTTTTTCTGCAAATCAGTCGGTGTGCCTTTTACAAAAACTCTTGTAATATCCGTAGCAATACCGCCCTCGTAATAAGCACCGCAATCAATCAATACAAGACTCCCGTCTTTTAAAATTTCATCCTTTGAAGACTTTGAATAATGAGCAAGCGCAGAATTTTTATCTTTTGCGACTATCGGTTTAAAACTAAGATTAACTGCGCCGTACCTGTAAAATTCTTCTTCAAGACGTCTGGCAATGTCAAATTCAGAAATATCATCATTATCATTAATAAAATCACGAATTGCGCGCATTGTTCTATCAGTTGCCTCAAATGCTGTCTTATAATGAGAAATTTCTGCATCAGTTTTAACAGACTTCATCAACTTTACAGGACTAACGTCAATATATTCGGCATTTTCACCCAGCAGAAAATAATCACAGGCATTAATTGATGTCTTATCGACAAAAACTTTCAGATTGCAATCAGAAATATAATTTTCAAAATCCGAATACTTTCTTACCTCAAAATCAGTATAATCAATGAGCTTTTCATCGGTAAACAAAACAGCCCTGTCTTTCATCACAAAAACTTTTCCATAAATCTGTGAGGCAAAAGGAACTGAAAAACATCTCAAATTACAAAAATAAGAAACTTCCTCCAGATTAGTAATCAAAAAAGCCTGATTGTCGTCGAGCTTTGCTGCAACTTTTTCAAACTTTTCACCAGCACTCATGCCTGCAAGATTAAGCGGGATAGAAACGACTTTTCTATCCCCAAGAGTAATTTCACTATCAAGAGGATCTGTATCCAGAAGCCTGATTTTAACATGCTTTTTAGTTAATTCACGCCGCAAGGAGTCTACTCTTTGCATAGAATTTTTTTGTGCAAAAATTCCGAGTACAGACTTTTCCGGAATTTTTTCGACAATTTTTTCAAGAAAAGTTTCGCCTGTCTGCAGCTTTACAACATCTACTACATCATGATTAACTTCCTGATCTGCCTGAATATGATACCTGCCGTCTACAAATAAAAAACATTTATCCAAACTCACAAGAGCATCTCCGGTCGAACCGGAGAAGCCTGTAAGCTTATATCTGGAATTTGCATCCAGAGTATTATACTCAACCAGAAATTTATTGGTTGAATTAACCAACAAATAGTCAATTCGTTCCTGCTCAATAAAATTTCTTACTAAATTAATTGCATCCATAATTACTTTTTATCAGTTAAATAGATTAAATGCCAGCCGAATTGTGTTTGAACAGGCTTTGAAAGTTCGCCGACTTCCATATTGAATGCAGCATCTTCAAACGGTTTCACCATCATACCGCGTCCAAAATAGCCTAAATCACCGCCAGCAGCTCCAGACGGACATAAAGAAACTTCTGCGGCAGCATCTTCAAAAGCTTTACCGTTCTTAATTTCATCATACAAATCATTAGCCTCTTGTTCTGTTTTTACAAGAATATGGCTTGCTCTAACCTCTGTTGTCATAAATAATAACTCCTTTATTGTGTGTACATAATTAAATATAGCAGAAAAACGGCAAAGAAAAAAGCCTGTAAGGGAGAACCCAGACAGACCTGATATCAAACGGTTTAATGTTTAATTTATAAAATAGTACATAGTATTCTTTAGAAATAAGCCCACTAGTTTTCAACCAAACCGGCTAAAGAAATCTCTTGTCGCAACCCCGAAAAAGTGTCTGGACTAAGTGAGCTTACATATATATAATAAACTTTTTTTCAGAAATTTTCACCACTCCCGAGAATAAATTTTTCAAACCATGCCTTAGCTTTTTTGAACTAATACTTAAGGATTAGAACGCATAAAATAAAAAACACTTGCAAAAAAACTGTTTTTACGATAAATTATATACATATCATTAAATACATGCGGAAGTAACTCAATTGGCAGAGTCCCTGCCTTCCAAGCAGGTTGTTGCGAGTTCGAACCTCGTCTTCCGCTTTTTTAGTACTATATTTTAACCGGATTACAGAATAGGGGTATATGATTAACGAAGTTTTAGAATATGTGGAACAAATTAACAAGATAATAACATCCATGCATTTTGATTTAATAATTGAAGCAATAATAAATATATTTGTTATTATAATTTTATTCAAAATGGTAAATATTTTTGAAAGCAGGACTAAATCAAAACTTATAGAAAAACATAAAGAATCACCCCTTATACAATTTTTACCGATATTAACAAGGACATTAAAGTTTGTTATTGTATTTCTTATAATTGCAGCATTTTTACAAAGTAACGGGTATTCGGTAGCATCACTAATAACAGGATTCGGGATTACAGGTTTGGCTGTTGGTTTTGCTGCAAACGCGACCATTGCAAATGTATTCGGAACTTTTGCAATTCTGTCTGACAGAGTTTACAAAGTCGGTGACTACATTAAAATAGGCGATGTAGAGGGAACAGTAGAAGACATAAACCTGCGTTCTACAAAATTAAGAACTCTGGATAATTTTCTCTGCGTAATTCCAAATAGTTCTGTTTCCGGTGCTAATATCTATAATATTTCAATGGCACACAAAAGATTGTTTGATGAAACATTTGGTATAACTTATGATACAAGTAATGAAAAAATCCAAACGGCAAGAGAAATACTGGAAGAAATTGCAGGCAAACACAGTGATATTTATAATGATTATTATGTTGTGATTGACAAACTTGATGCAAGTTCAATAAATTTGAGACTAATTGCTTATGTCAAAACAAATAATCTGACAAAATTCAGAAAAGTAAAAGAACAGCTGCTTTTTGAAGCTATTAAACGTTTTAGAGAAGAAGGCATTGAATTTGCGTTCCCGTCAAGAAGTTTGTATATAGCAAAACAGTAATGAAAATTAAGATAATTGCACTCGGAAAAATAAAAGAAAAATTTCTCAAAGACGGTATAGACGAATTTTTAAAACGTCTTACGCCGTATGCATCTGTAGAGATTATTGAATTATCCCCCATCGAAATAAAAGATGAAAATCTGACAGCAAAGATTCTTGAACAGGAAGCCGAAAAAATTCTTGCATATATAAAACCTCAGTCCTACGTCATTACACTGGAAATTAACGGGAAACAATTCAGCTCTGAAGAATTTGCGCAAAAAATTGAAACGCTGACAAATGACGGCATAAGTGAAGTCATATTTGTAATAGGTTCCTCCTGCGGAATTGGTAAATCCGTTTCGGCAAGAGCAAACCTTAAAATGAGTCTGTCTAAAATGACATTTCTGCATCAATTCGCAAGATTAATTCTTGTAGAGCAAATCTATCGCGCCTTTAAAATAATCAAAGGTGAAACATACCATAAGTAACAACTTGATTTAGCAAGAAAAACTGCTATAATTGGGGTATTAAAGAGAATCAAATGAAAATAAATAAAATTACAACAAACAAAATTAATCAGAATTTTATAAATACAAACAAAAAAGAGCCGGTTTCATCATCAAAAAACCGGCAGTACAGTCAAGAAGAGTTAATAATGATGGAGCTTAATAATATGGCAAACAGAAACAATGTAACATTTAAAGGGAATTATGAACTAAACCTTTCCGGTGAAGAACTGGAAAAACGAACACATAAAGATTATCTTGTAACAAAAAAAATGCTGAAAGCAGATGCGCCTGAATATCTGTCGCTTGCAGACGGAGACAAAGAAGCGCTTAAACATCTTGTAAAAGCAGCATATATACTGGAAAAAATAAACAAACAGCTGGATTGTCATGACAATTTGGAATTTGAAGATTTTTTAAACGACGAAATAAAAAAAGGTAATAAACAGGCAGAACTCACAAAAATTCTATACGACGCGCAAAAAGGTATTAATGCAATAGACTCAATGTCAACAAAAATAAATCTTGCTAAAGGTATAACCGAACTACCCGGAAAAGGTGTCTACCCTAAAGATTTGTCAAAAGAAGAATTTCATTCAATTTTAAATAAAATGCTCGACGAGGGTAAAACAGAGGATGTAAAGAAAATCCTGACACAGAGAAGCGTAGTGGAAAGAAACGGTGACGAACTTATCGGAATAGATTATATAGATAAGTTTAAAGAAGACTTTTCTAAAATGGCCGATGAACTTGAAAAAGCCGCAAAAACATCTACAAATAAAGATTTTAATGAGTACCTTGAACTTCAGGCAAAAGCCCTGAGAACTGCAGATCCGATGCTTGATGCATACGCGGATAAAAAATGGGCAACTCTTCAGGATACCCCTCTTGAATTTACAATAACAAGAGAAAATTATGAAGATGAAATGACCGGAACCATCATTGAAAATAAAGAATTGAATGAAAAACTTCAGGCACACGGAATCACCCCGATACCTAAAGATTTTCTCGGCGGCAGAGTCGGTATTGTCAATAAAAAAGGGACAGATGCTCTGATGGCAATAAAAAAATATCTTCCGACACTGGCGCAAAACATGCCATACAATGATGAGTATGAACAAAACATTTCCACAACCGGAGATGCAAAACAAACAATGGTTGATGTTGATCTGGTTGCAGTGACAGGTGATGTCGGCGAATACAGAGGAGGAATTACGCTGGCTGAAAATCTTCCAAATGACGATAAACTTTCACTAACAATAGGAGGAGGCAGACGTAATGTTTACCACCGACAAATAAGATTTATCAGTGATATGAAAAAATTACAGGAAAGACTTGATGAAATTTTAGACAAAGACCAGCACAAGTATTATCTGGATGAAGCAGACCACTGGTTTACAATCGGACATGAAAACGCACACTCCCTCGGTCCCAAAACAGGCAGCGAAAAGCTCGGAAGATTGAGAAATATTATAGAAGAAAACAAAGCTGATATGGGTTCTCTGGCATTCGTTGACCTGCTGACGGAACTTGGAATGTACACGGAAGAACAAAGAAAACAAATTATTGTAACGACCATTACCGACAATTTCTTAAAATCAAAACCGACAATGAGTCAGGCTCACCGTGTAAGAACAGTTATGCAAAATAAATATTTTGCCGACAGAGGCGCCTATGATATAACACCGGACGGCAAAATCCATGTTAACATCGACAAAGTTGTTCCTATAGCAAAAGAAATGTTATCGGAAATTGTCAGAATACAGATAGACGGAGATTTTGACAAAGCTGAAAAATACGTCAATGACAACTTTGTATGGACTGACAACATGGAACTTATCGGACAAAAACTCCAAAAAGTAAATAAAACCCTTAACGGAAGAACAGAGTCAGAACTTGCAGAAAAACTTCTCAAGGAGGAATAATGGCTGATAAAATTATTATATTTTCCGGCAAACAATACTCCGGCAAGGATACTGTTGCAAAAATTATGCTAGCCCAAATGCCTGACTATCACCGCTGCGCAATGGGTGACATTATCAAACTAACCTACGGAGCGCAAAAGGGATTAACTTACGAAGAAATAGAAAAAAACAAACCTCTTTACCGACAGGATTTGATTAATCTTGGGAACTGGGGGCGCGCGCAGGATGCCGATTACTGGCTGAAAAAAATCATTGAACAGGACGGCAACATAATGGTTACAGATGTTAGAGTCCCGCATGAATACGAAGTATTCAAATCCGCAGGCGCGATTGCAATACGTGTAGAAGCAACAAGAGAAACCCGTGCAAGCCGCGGTCAGCTTATCGGTGAAACTGATATCACAGAAACAGGTCTTGATAACATAAACGACTGGGATTACATCATTGAAAATAATTCAGATTATGAAACCCTTAAACAAAAAGTAGAAAGCATTATACAAGAATTAAAAAAATGACAGTTAGCTAACATTGCATAATGGTTAAATTTCACCATTCTCAACAAATATACATGCAATCGCCATAGCTGTAAAATCTGTATTTTTGCTCAATTGCTTCACGGTAAGCCTCAAATATAAACTCTTTACCTGCCAATGCGCTAACTAACATTAAAAGAGTAGACTTTGGCAGGTGAAAATTTGTAATAAGATTATCAACTACTTTGAACTCATAAGGCGGGTAAATGAAAAGCTCTGATGCGCTGCGGCAGGGCTTAACCTCTCCAAATTGTTTATAAGCGGTTTCAAGTGTACGAACGGTGGTTGTACCGACAGCAATAATCTTACGCCCCGCACGCTTAGCTTTGTTTACGGCACAAGCAGTATCTTCTGATATTTCAAAAGCCTCTGAATGCATTTTATGCTCAAGAACATTTTCACATTTGACAGGTCTAAACGTACCAAGTCCCACATTCAGCGTAACATACTTAATTTCAACACCTTTGTCTGCAAGCTTTTTCAATATATCCTGTGTAAAATGCAGTCCCGCAGTCGGAGCAGCAACAGACCCCTCGTCACGTGCATAAACAGTCTGATAACGTTCGAAATCAAGTTTTTTTAATTCATCCGACTGGATTTTTCTTTCTATATAAGGAGGGAGGGGAATATTTCCGTTTCGATGTAATACGTCTAAAATATCTCCGTCAAATAATAGCCGTACACTCCACTCTCCGTCATCCTCAAGCCTCTTTAAAACTTCAACAGACAATTCATTGCTTATTTTAACGATAGTTCCGGGCTTTACGCGCTTTGACGGCTTAATCAAAACATCCCAACAATCTTCTATTGTCTGTTTAAGAAGAAAAATTTCTATTTTAGCACCGGTTTCTTTTTCTCCGCGAAGTCTGGCAGGCAAAACCTTAGTATCATTTAATACCAGTAAAGAATCAGGTTCAATCAAATCTACAATGTCATAAAAATGTTTATGCTCTATTGTATGCGTTGCCCGGTTTAAAACCAGCATACGGGAATTTTCACGTTTGTCTGCCGGCATCTGAGCTATAAGTTCTTCAGGTAATTCATAATCAAAATCTGATACTAACATTATACAATTTTATAACTTTAGAAAAAGTTACTTTCCTTTCTTATTGTCATCAACAATTTCAGCATCGATGACTTTATCGTTAGAGTCTTTTGCCTTAACTTTTTTAGCAGCATCTTCAGCATCCATCTGCTTGTTAACAATTATAGTCTGTGCAACCTGAATTATGTTACTTGTAATAAGATAAAGCAAAACACCGGCAGGTATCGGAATTATAACAAAAGTAGCCAGAATCATTATAGGCATGAACGTACCCATTGATTTTTGAATAGCAGCCTGAGTAGGATCACTGTTTGCCTGAGAGTTGTTCATAGACATCATAAGCTTTTGAGAAAGCCACATTGTCAAACCAAATAACAAAATCAGGAAAAGAACGTCAAAGTGGAATGCATGCTTAACCTCAACAGACGGAACAGAGGCAACAAGCAAGCCGTCTTTACGTTCAAAAGTAACCATCTCTGTTTCTTTTGTATTTACATCCGTAATTGCCATTTCAGCTTTTTGAATCTGATCAAGCTGGCTGAATTTCAAATCCAGATTATCAAGACTAACTTTAAAGTCGATATTTTCACCTGGAACTAAATCGCCCTGGATTTCAAGAGCTTTATTAGGTTTTGTTATTTTTACGTTGTCAAGAGTTTCTGTAGGAAGATAAACCCTTGCTGTTTTACCGAGAATAAAGGTATCATATTTTGATGTTCCCATTGTGCCGTCATTTGAAATTCCTGCAGTCGCTCTCAAAGTCGTTGCCAAACTTTTGACAAAAAGGAATTGAGAATCACCTGCAATTTGAATAAATTGAGGGCTCATTAAAGCAGAATACAACAGGATAAAAATAGGCATTTGAATTAATAACGGCAGGCAACCGCCCATAGGATTGAATTTATGTTCTTTGTAGAACTCCATCATTTTTTGCTGCATAACCTGCGGATTACTTTTATATCTATCTTGAATAGCTTTGAGCTTTGGCTGCAAAGTCTGCATCATTCTCATTGAACGCTGTTGGGAAACATTCAAAGGCCACATAAAAAGTCTAACGACGAGTGTTAATAAAATTATAGCAACACCATAGTTTCCTACAAAAGAAGCTAAAGTTTTGAGTGCTTCGATGGTTAAAGTTGTAAAATCCAATTCCCTAATCCTCTCTTAATTCGGTATAGTAACTTTCAAAATAAAAGACCGTCATTAGTGAGGACGGTCTTTTTAAATGGTCGGGATGACACGATTCGAACGTGCGACCCCCTCGTCCCAAGCGAGGTGCGCTACCAAGCTGCGCTACATCCCGAAGATATTTATTTTTCAAAGAATTTGTTTGAATTTCAATTATCTAAGGTGCGCTACCATCCTCTCACAAAAACTGACATTCAGTCAGTTTTTATTCGGCAGAGTGCTACATCCCGTCGATGAGACTATATTAGAACAAACATATTGAAGCGTCAAGTATTTTATTTATATTTTTAAACCCCTATTCTTCTAACGGGGTAAAATCTGTCTTTGGCGCACCGCAAAGAGGACAGGACCAATCATCATCCAAATCACGAAAAGGTTTGCCCTCTTTTTCTTCATCATAAATCCAGCTGCAAATATTACACATAAATTTCATATTTTTCTCCTTTCTTTAATTGTGATTTTGTGTTAAAATCAGATTATGATACACGAATTAGAACAAAAAGTTTATTATGCAGATACAGATGCATACGGTGTTGTATGGCACGGAGCATATTTAAGATGGCTTGAAATGGGCAGAGTTCTGTGGTGTGAAGCAATGGGACACAATTTGTCAGATTTAAAAGCAAATGATATTCTTCTGCCTGTTGTTAATCTCAATGTCCGATACAAAGCATCTGCAAAACTTGATGATGAAATTATTATTTTGACTTGGATTGAAAAATTCAATAACCTGTCGGTTACATTCAAACAGGCTATAAAATCAAAAACAACAGGTAAAACGTTTATTGAAGCGGAAATAGAAGTTGTTGCAATTAACAATGCAGGCAAACTATACAGAAGAATGCCGCAAATTCTGGTTGATGTTTTTGAAAGGGCGTTGAAATGTCCGGCATCCGTTTAAATAAATATATTGCATCTTCCGGCTTATGCTCAAGACGCGATGCAGATGAACTTATTGAACAGGGAAAAGTAAGCATTAACGGCAAAAAAATTACGGAACTCGGTTACCTTGTTCAGCCCGATGATAAAGTTTTTGTCGATAAAAAATTAATCAGACCGGTAAAACATGAATACTACAGATTTTATAAACCGGCAGGATACATTACGACTTCTGACGATGAAAAAGGAAGAAAAACTATATATGACCTGCTTCCTGATACAATGCATCATTTAAAACCTGTAGGCAGACTGGATAAAGATTCAACAGGTCTTTTAATATTGACTAATGACGGTGATTTGATTAACGCATTAACACATCCGTCTGTTAAAGTACCTAAAGTTTATCTGGTAACAGTTGACGGGAAAGTGCATCCGCATCAACTTGAACAGCTTGCTAACGGTATAGAAATAGAAAAAGGGAAAATGGCTTACGCTGATATAATGGTGCTTGAAATTGATAACAAACATACCACAATGCAAATAACACTGTATCAGGGAATGAACAGGCAAATCAGGAAAATGTTTGAATACATCGGTTTTGAAGTTAAGTCACTAAAACGGATACAACATGCAACACTTAATCTTGACGGTCTGAAACGCGGAGAGTTTAAACCGATAAAACCTTTACAGATAAGAGAATTAAGAAATTTTTTAAACAGGATATCAAATAAATGATAAGAGTCGCAATAACCGGCAATATTGCAGCCGGAAAATCAGAAGTTGAAAGATTTTTGATGCAGCATAATTACAAAGTAGCAGACACTGATATATTCGGGCATCAAGTGCTTGAAGACTACAAAGATTTAATCGTAGATTCATTCAGACCGTATGATATTCTTGAGGATGGTATTGTTTCCAGAAAAAAGCTCGGCAAGATTGTATTTGATAATGCCGTTCTCAAAAAAAAGCTTGAAAGCATAGTGCACCCGATTATCAAACAAAAAATACTGGAATTTTTTGAAAAAAATCAAAATGAAGAATATGTGTTTGTAGGAATACCGCTTCTATATGAAGCAAACATGCAGAATATGTTTGATAAAGTTCTTCTTGTTTACTCAAATGACCGCTCTCGGCTAAAACGGCTCATGATACGTAACCACCTTACCAAAACTGACGCTAAACTTCGGATGGATGCTCAAATGCCGCAGGACAAAAAACGCGATATGGCTGACTATGTCGTATATAATAATCGATCTATAGAAAGCCTTGAAACTCAAATCCGAAAATTATTTTTTAAGCATTAACAGGAACAAATACTCTGGCACCTTTACGTATATGATTAGTAATTCCATCGCTTGCCGCACGTCCGTCTCCTAGTGTAATTTCAACGTGACCGTGTTCACTGTCATAACCGGAAACACCACGTCCATAAACTAATACACAACCGGCCGGTAACGAAGATAAATCAAGCCCGGCTGTAGATATTTCTTTGAAATTCTTTTGTTTTAAAAGAACATCGCCAAAATCAGCGGCACTGCCTGTGCGTTTGCCATTATCAAGATGCGCACGTTCAAGAGCACGGCGGACATAGGCACCGCAATTAGAACTAAAACCGGTTGCATGCGATAATGCTTCCTGCGCGAGTCTACTTCCTTTTTCTTCACTATACCCTACAGATTTTAATTGAGGTAAATTTGTCTTTGTATTAAAAGTAGTTGTCCTGCGGGATTTAATAGAAGACGTAGCATAACTGCCGTTCATATAATCTTTAGAATCAAACTTTGTACCGGTAGATTTTTCTTCTTTTGCAGGTTTGTAACTAAAAGGATTGTAAGATTCTATACCAGAGCTTCCGGAAGTTACAGCCGCCGCTTCTGCCGGCATTGCCGCAAATGGTGAATAGGCATAATTGTAATTGCCGGAAAAATCAAAGTTAAGAGAAGATTGCCCGAGGTTGAACTGTTGTATAGGAATAGATGGCAACATCATAGTCGAAGATGGCATATACATAGGACTATAACTAAATACAGGAGCCATATATGAACCTATTCCATAAGAGAAATTATTAGAGTAATATTGAGGTAAAGTACTACTACCAGATAGAGAAGAACCGAGGAATCCTCCTAAAAATGCACCCCAGAAAGAATTACCTCCTCCACAGCATAAACTGCCGAACGGCATAGCCATCGGCATAGGATTAAAATATGAAAAGTTTGCGCAATAACTAAACAATATTTTACCTCGATGAAATTTCTCTTATATATATAAAGTAAATTTTCGCGTAAAAATTGCCTGTTGATTAACACAAATTTTATCGAATAAAAAATGAGGCTTCTGATTTACCTAAATCAACCAGTCCGAGAGCTTTATCTTTATCAACTTCTTCTGCCAGATCAGCGTCTGTTAAGTCCAATTTGTCCTTAATAATGTCAACAAGTAATGTGTCAGACGATTTATCTTTTAAAACATAAAACTTATTTACATTTTTCATATAAAGTCCGATATTACCTGAGTCAACTTCTGCAAACATCTGCTGCTTAAATTTATTTTTTGATGCACCATCAAAAGTAAGGTCTACAACGTTATAAAAATCTTTTAAGTATTCTATCAAAAGATACGGTTGAATCCATTTTTTTATAATAATATTCATTCTAAAGCTGCCTCCTCCTGATGTGCAAATTGCATTTCATACAGATGCTTATAATTACCGTTCGGAATATGTATTAACTGTTCATGGGTACCCAATTCAACAAGTTCCCCCTCATTAATAACCGCAATTCTGTCAGCATTTTTGATAGTTGATAGCCTGTGTGCAATAACAAAAACAGTTTTATTTTGAATAAGATTATCCAGAGCATGCTGAACGATTTCCTCAGACTTATTATCAAGAGCGGAAGTTGCTTCGTCAAGGATAACAATAGGAGCATCTTTCAGCATTGCACGTGCAATTGCAACCCTCTGACGCTGACCTCCTGAAAGAGTTGTACCGCGTTCGCCGACTTCTGTATCAAGTCCGTTATCAAGAGTTGCAATAAATTCATCCAGATGCGCCATTCTGATAACTTCCTGCAGCTGTTCTTCCGTAGCTTCAGGATTTCCGAGCAAGATATTTTGACGGATTGTGCCTGTGAACAAGAAATTATCCTGAAAAACGAATGATATTTGACTGCGCAAAGAGAACAAATCAAATTTTCTAACATCAACACCATCAAGGAGTATCGCTCCGCTTTTAACATCATAAAAACGCGGAATTAAATTGACAACAGTACTTTTCCCGCCTCCGGAATTACCAACAAGCGCAAGTGTTTCCCCCTTTTGAACATGGAGACTGAAATTTTTCAATACAGGCACATCTTTTTCATATTCAAAACATACATTACAAAAATCTATACTACTTGTTAACCCTTTCAGTTCAACAGGGTTTTCAGGATTTTTGATATGCGGGGTTAAATCAAACAATTCAAAAACACGTGCCCAGGTTACAAAAGCGGTCTGTACGAATGTAAGCGTTTGACCGAGTGTTTTTGTAGGTTTATAAAGCAGTAACAATGAAGTGACAAAAGAAGCAAAACTCCCAGCTGTCATTTTCCCTGTAAGTATAAGGTGGTTGCCGTAAGCCATTACTATTGCAATACCGATTGAACAGACAAAATACATTATCGGAGACATCCAGCCCACACGTTTAGTTAAAGACATAACAAGATCAAATTGTTCGTGCACTTGAGCTTCAAACTTTTTATTCTGTTCATTTTGTAAATTATAAGCTGCGATAATTTTATTTCCGGCAAAAGTTTCATTGAAGTTAGTTGTCATATTGCTTCCGACAACCATATTTTTATTAGAAACAGTCTTAATTTTTTTTCTAATTAAAATGACCGGCGACATCGCAATCCCCATAACAGTAACACCGATGATTGCAAGCTGCCATGAGTTATACAACAGCACTCCTACAAGTCCGACCAGCCCAAAAATGGTTGCGATAAATGTTTTGAGGTTATCAAGAATACATTTTGAAGCAAAATCAGGATCAGTAAAAAATCTTGTCAAAATAAGCCCTGAAGAATTCACATCATAAAATTGAGGATCTAAAGAAGTTAATCTTTTAAACAAGTCAATTTTAAGAGAATTTGAAACCTTATTACCTGTCCAATCGGTGAGATAATTACTTGCATATTTCAGAACACCCTGAATAACAGCAAAAGCAATAACCGCAAATGGAATAAGAGCAGCAAGAAAAGCCTGAGTAGGAATAGCATGACCTAAAAACATCCATTTATCATCAGGTGTCCCGTTAATAACCAAATCCATATATGGCTTAAGCGAAAATGCAACAACACCATCCAGCAACCCCAGAGGAATTGCAATCAAAACATTAAGAAACACCCTGCCTGACACCGGTTTAATATAAGGCACAATTTTTTTTATAAGATACCAGTAATTAAAGGCATTAGTTGAAGTAGTATCTTTTAATTTATAATCAATCATGAATATCCCCTCTCAACATATTTATATTAAAAATTATATTATAAAAAAACTAGAAGTTCATGATAAGATAAAAATATGGCAGGCGATTACAAAAAACTATTAAACAAAAAGAAAAAGAAAACCTATTGCGATATAAAGACAATGGGAGTAGACATAGATAAAAACGAATATTATGAAATAAAGTTATCAAACTCCAATCATCCTGAGTTACGATAATATTGACAACGCATAATATTTCAAGTAAACTTACAGATGCAAAATAAATTCAAAAAAAAATTATTTTGACATTGACAATCAAATACGGGCATGTGGTACTCTGCCGAGCAAAACCTGACTTAATGTCCGGTTTTGGGAGAGGGGTAGACAGGCTCTTGGTCGCAAGACCAATTTGACAATCTTATATGGGCATGTGGTACTCTGCCGAACAAAACCTGACTTAATGTCCGGTTTTGAGAGAGGGGTAGACACGCTCTTGGTCGTAAGACCAATTTGACAATTTTATATGGGCATGTGGTACTCTGCCGAACAAAACCTGACTTAATGTC
>CALUTF010000024.1 GCA_944323595.1 Candidatus Gastranaerophilales bacterium
TGTTGAAATACTCAGAGATAATAATTTTGACATCGGTATAGCACGGAGTCATATAAGGACTGAATACGTAAATGCGAGCGATGAAGAACTTGAAAAATTTAATACTTTAGCGAATATTCGCAGGAATATTCTATCATTCCTTGTTTATCGAAAACCTAAATCAGTAACGATAATGCTGGATATTATTTGTAGGTTACAGGCTTATTATCAAGCAAAAACAGTAAATGGAGGGACTAATGGCTAAGAAACCCTCTGTTATATTTGTACCTAATAATGACGCTAATGATATAGCTGTAAATAATGCCTTATTGGCGCAGTTAATGATAACGGTAACACAAATTGGTATCAGGGTTGATAATCCTGATGATGTACAGTATAAAATAAGAAAGGAGACAGATGATGTCTAAAAAAGTTATTCGTAGTAAAAAAATTGTTGTAGGTTATGGACGAGTCAGCTCTGCGGAGCAGGCTAACAGTGGACTTAGTCTTAACATGCAGCGAGAACAATGTGAACAAAAAGCAACCAAAGATGGTTATACATTTGTTTACTTTGAGGACGCAGGGAAAACAGGCTCTAACACTAACAGAAAAGGACTTAGAGCAATGCTTAAATACGTAAAGGAACACCGTAACGAAGTTGCCTATGTTATTGTATGGAAACTGGACAGGCTTTCTCGTTGTCTTGATGATTTCTTTGTAGAAATTCTAAGACCGCTCAAAAAATATGGCTGTACTATTGCAAGCATTATGGAAAATTTCGATGATATAAGTAAGGTAAAAAAAGTCCTTATTGGCGTATATATTGGACAAGCAGAAGATGAGCTTGATAATATTAAAGACAGGACTAGTTCAGTATTAAGAAACCGAGCTGAAAAGGGATACAAACTCGGTAAAGCTCCAATAGGGTATATCAATACAAGAGATGAACACCGACATGGTATAATTGAACCAGACCCAGCTAAGGCTCCTCATATCAAGCGTTGTTTTGAACTGTATGGAACAGGAGTATTTGCATACGAAAAGTTAGGTAAAGAACTTGCTAAATATGGGTTTGTTGACAGTAAAGGAAACCCATACTCAAAGAAGCGCATTCAAGATATTCTCAAGAACCCCGTATACATCGGAAAAGTTACCCATGGCGATGATATTTTTGATGGTGTACACGAACCTATTGTGTCAGAAGAATTGTTCTACAGAGTTCAACTCTTGTTAAAAGGTGAGGATGTAAAAAGACCTAAAGGACTCGTTTACACATATTCAAACTTTATTAAATGTGCGAAATGCGGTTACTCAATGGTAGCCGTAACTAAGCGAGGTGAACACAATAGTGGTACATATATCTATTACCACTGTACTAACTACACGAAAGCTCATGCTAGAGAAAAGAATATTAACGAAAATCTTATAGATGAAGCAATACAGGAAGTAATTGACAGCTTTGATATTACAGAAAAAGAGATAAAATGTATAAAGAAGCAGATAAATAACGCTATTACAGACCTGAAACAATATGAACATAAGTCTATTGATGATTTAAAAAAAGCATATGACCAGATAGTAGATGACATTGCTGAAAAATTAACTCAGAAGAATACTGATAAACTAGGCATTAGTGAATCCACACGTGCTGAGGTGTTACAGAAACTGGAAGCCCGTAAAGACGATATAAAACGTGAGATTGACAATCTCACTGAAAATTCTAAAGATACCGTGAAACGAATAAGTATTCTGATTGATTTTGCCAACCGTCTTCCTGAACTTTATTTGAAAGCAACTTTGGATGAGAAAAGGTTAATACTCAATACTATAATTGAAAGTATTACCTATAATGAAGATGATAACACTCTGTCAGTTAAGTTAAGACCTGTATTTGAACATTTGAGGCAATTAAAACTTGCTAAAAAACAAGAATTTTCAGCAGACATTGAAACCTTGAGTGGAACCCTTGAAACACGCTCAGAGCAAGCTAAACAAGCCCTCAAAAATAGTGCTTTGAATTTAACCAAAATAACAGTAATTGGAACCCGCAAAAGCCGCTTGAATACTAAAATAGAGCCCCATAATAAAGGCTCTAAAAAGTTAAATGTCGGAGATGGGACTTGAACCCACACAGATTTCTCCATACGCACCTGAAACGTACGTGTCTACCATTCCACCACTCCGACATATTGTATTAAATTTTCAAATTTTTGTTTGTGGAATGGCAGACTGTCTACCTATCACCCCATCTTTTCGATACTTAATCGAAAAGCGGGGTCCCTACCACTCCGACATGTTCTTTTGTCAAAAGTTTATATATTTATTATCCATAATCAATCTTTATTGTCAAAACCTTTTTTATATGATAAAATATTCATCAGAAATGGTTTGGTATAGTATGAAAAAATTTAATGCATTAATTCTTTTATTAATATTTTTATCAATATCTGTTAATAGTGTGATTGCAGCAGAGCGACCTCAGCTCGGGAATATTCAAAGCTCATCTAAATTACTTACAGAGGAAGAATTCGGCTTTAAAAAAGTAAGAAAACATTATACGC
Source organism: Candidatus Gastranaerophilales bacterium (assembly GCA_944323595.1). Taxonomy (GTDB): domain Bacteria; phylum Cyanobacteriota; class Vampirovibrionia; order Gastranaerophilales; family Gastranaerophilaceae; genus CALUVN01. The sequence goes on from CALUTF010000024.1 coordinate 2,541, forward strand.
CTTACGAGATTGCCGTTGTCAATAATAATCCTGTGCCTGTAGTTGTCACTGCAAATACTTCTGTTGAATTTATTTCAGCAGATGGTACTGTTACTCCGTCAGATTCAAGACGGAAGATTTATAGAACCGGTAAACGCTTTGATCATAGTAAACATTGGCTGGGGGCATTACCATGGACTGTTCCAAGTAATGTTCGTTTTGCAAGAAATATGATGATTGAAAAACCTCTGCCTATTAAGTTTGAACCGGGTAAGGTTTATCATATCCGTGTCTTTTCCCCTATAAATGTTACTAATCCTGTTGCTGTCAGTATAACAAATGTTACTTTTGACAAAAAAACATTGTGTGATATTAAAATACCGATTGAAAGTGTTGAGGAATTATGAAAAAAATATTTTTGCTATTCAGTATAATAACAGTATCAGTCCTTGCTTCCGGATGTAATCAATATTTCAGAGCAGATATGGTAAACGGTCATAATGATGTTTATTATGGAACATATAATCGGCGAGATATGACACAAGCTGATGTTAAACTTTTTAAACGCAATAGCACAATGGTTTGTGACGGTATAATGTTTTTAGACAACTCAACCAGATCAGTAAATCTAAGTAATAAATATGCGCCGGCTAAAATGGTTCTTGGCTGTAATGACGGTACAGTTATTGATGCTAATTTGTTTATGCGCAAAAAAGATTACAATAAAGGCTATGGCGAAGGTGTTGATCAGTTCAATAACGTGTATAAATTCAAAGATGTACCAAAGTCTGAATTTAAAAATAATGTTAAGCAGAAATATAAATTCGTTAGTGATAAAACCACTGACAATTATTTAAAATATTAATTTCGTCATAAATGCTTAAAAATCGCTTTGGACATTAACTTTTGTATTGTCTTTTTCTATAGTGAATTTTACGGGTACATCAACGGTATATCCGCAATATTGTACTGTCCAGAGTTCTTTCCAGTTTCCTCCGATATAATCATCACCATCCATTTGGATATCTGCTGGTTCCTGAGTAACTTTTGTATCTATAATGGAAAATTCACGGCATGCAGGTGATTTTGCGTTAACAGTTGCATAGACTTCCGGCAGCGCTGAATGCTGAACCTCTGGACTTGCAATACTTGACCCTTTTAACGGGACTGTTAAATCAAATAATTCTTCTGCATTTGTAAATGTATTTACTGATAATCCTAAAATTAATCCTAATGTTATAATTGACCATTTTTTCATAATTAACCACCTTTTATTTAAATAATAGCATATATCAGTATTATTCTCAACAAATAAAATATTTTTGACTTAAATCCATATATATAATGTATTCTATTTTATATAAAATTAAACGATAATCATAATATAATGCTGAAAGTATAATTAACAGGAGTTTTATATGTCAGAAACTATTATGAACGGAGAAAATCGTTTACGTGTAAACAACGTGCGGAAAATGAGAGGTTTTATTGCATTTGCGGCTGGTATGGCAGGCTTGTTATTCGGGTTAGATATAGGGGTTATATCAGGAGCTTTGCCTTTTATTACAACCCATTTTGATTTAACCAGCAGACTTCAGGAATGGGTTGTAAGTGCAATGATGTTCGGAGCTGCTTTAGGTGCTATTTCTACCGGCTGGATTTCTTTCCGTCTCGGACGTAAAACAAGTTTGATGTCGGGGGCGACATTGTTTATTTTAGGTTCATTAGGCTCTGCATTTGCTCCTAATGTACAGGTATTGCTTATTTCACGTGTGCTATTAGGATTCGCTGTTGGTATTGCCTCTTATGTTGCGCCTTTGTATCTTTCAGAAATGGCCGCAAAAGAAGATAGAGGAAAATTGATTTCCATGTATCAGATGATGGTAACAATAGGTATTCTTGCAGCTTTTTTATCTGATACTGCATTTAGTTATTCTGGCAACTGGAGAATGATGCTCGGGGTAATCAGTATTCCTGCGTTTTTACTCATGGTATCGGTTTTTGGACTTCCTGACAGTCCGAGATGGCTTGCATCTAAGGGAATGTTTGTAAAAGCAAAGGAAATCTTATGTAAGTTAAGCACTACAGATGATGAAGCCGAAGCGGAACTTGCTGAAATAAATGAAAGTTTACGTGTAAAACAGGAGGGCTGGGGACTTTTCAAATCTAATAAAAATGTTCGCAGGGCAGTGTATTTAGGTATGTTGTTGCAGGCAATGCAGCAATTTACCGGCATGAATGTAATTTTGTACTATGCACCACAAATATTTAAATCTGCAGGTTTTGCCAATACAGAACAGCAGATGATTGCAACGGTAATTTGCGGTTTAACCAATGTTCTGGCTACATTAATTGCAATGAAAACAGTTGACAAATCCGGTAGAAAACCTATATTGAAAGTTGGTTTTGCAGGTATTGCTTTTGGTACCTTTTTACTCGGTGTTTGTCTGTATATGATAAATGCAGGTTTTAATGCCGGATGGATATCTTTTGTTGCGGTATTAATGACTTTATTTACCATTACAAGTTTTGCTATGAGTGCAGGACCTGTTGTTTGGATTTTATGTTCTGAAATTCAGCCGTTAAAAAGCCGTGATTTCGGGGTTGCATGTTCTACGACAACAAACTGGATTGTTAATATGATTATTGGAGCAACATTCCTTACGTTGATTAACAGTTTTGGAATTGCCGTGACATTTTGGATTTATACAGTATTAAATATTTCTTTTGTTGTGTTGACAATACTGTTAATTCCTGAAACTAAAGGTATTTCGTTAGAACAAATTGAAAAAAATCTTATGGATGGCAAACCATTAAAAGATATCGGTGTCTAAATTTATTGGAATATAAAAATCCCGTAAATAAATTTTACGGGATTTTTTGTTATATTTATTGAATTTTTATAATTTGTCATTTTCTGTTATTTCACGGAGTACTCTGCACGGATTTCCAACAGCTACAACATTAGCAGGTATTGATTTTGTCACAACACTGCCTGCTCCTATAACAGAATTGTCGCCAACAGTTACCCCGGGAAGCACTACAACACTTCCTCCAAACCAGACATTACTGCAGATTGTTATGGGTTTTGCTGCTTCAAGAGCAGAAATTCTTTGTTTTGGTTCTATCGGGTGAATTGCAGTGTAAAATCCGCAGTTCGGTCCGATAAAAACATTATCGCCGAAAGTCACTTTTGCACAGTCAAGAATTACACAATTGTGATTCATATAGAAATTTTCCCCAATCTCAATATTATAGCCGTAGTCACAATTGAAGAAAGGTTCTATCTGAAAAGATTTACCGGTATTTCCGAAAAGTTGTTTTATAATTTCTGTTTTCTTATCTTTTTGAGATGGCGGAAGCGAGTTATATTTAAAACACAGTTCTTTTGCATTGTTTCTATCGTTAATTAACGTTTCATCAGCAAAAGGATAATACGGTTTACCTGTTATCATTTTTTCTTTTTCAGTTTGCATCCTGAATATTCTCCTCTAACATTTCCTGTTTAAGCTGATTTCTTTTTTCTGATAAAGGACCGTTGTTAGGGCTTCTTAAATTATTAATATATTTTTTTATATATGTATACGGAAATTTAGGAAGCCACGCCATTTTTATAAAGATGTTAACGGTTTCTGCTCCCTGAGAAAGCATCAAATCATCAATAGTATCTTCATAGGCCGGTGATATTGAAGAAAAGATTTTTATAAAATAATCTGTAGCAGTAAGTACAGAATAACCTGATGCAGCACCAGGATTTGATATTATTGTCGTAAGTCTGAAATCTTGATTATCAATAGTAACTTTTTTTACATTAGGCGGTAATACAATTTCATCATCGTGCCAGCGTTCAATTTCATACCACACTCCATTATATTGAATTCTCATTGTTTTAGGTGTCGGCATATAAATATCATCAAATTTATTTTCTAAGAGTTGTCTGCCATTTACATCAACAATTCCGTATTTAAAGTTTTTACATGTCAAAAACATCTGCCCAAACAACGGGTCAATAGATGAGTATTCCGGAGGCACAATGTTTTTTCCTGTTTCGTCATAAAGTCCGAAGTCATGGTCATTACCAAGCTTAACATATTTACCGAAAATTCTTGCGACATGTCTGTATTTAGGTTTGATAAGATAATTTCCGGAACTGTCCATCAAACCGAATTTATTTCCTTTTTGGATTATCCATGATGTTGTTCCAAGACGAATCATTTTTTTATAATCAGGCTCTACAACTATATTCCCGTCTAAATCTTTAAGTCCGAATTTCCCGTCTTCACTGTAAACCTGAACATCTGACATTTTGATTGCGCCGGTGACTGTCTGGTTTGCAAGTGAAGTATTTTGCAATAATAATAATAATCCGATTGCTAATAATATCTTCTTCATATAAGTATGATATCATAAAATTAAGTTATGGTATAATATTTTGGGGAATTAAAATATATGATTAAATTGAATAAGAAAACAAAGATTATATCTGCGATTGCAGGTGGTGTGATTTTACTTACTGGTTTAGGGTTGGGAACTTATTTAAAAGTTATACCGGCACTTGTATCAAACGCTAAAGTTATTAAATTTGTTGAGCAAACGGCGGCAAAGACTTTTGGTGTCACCTTTGATATTGAAAATCCGGTGTTGAAAACATCAGTAAAACCGGTTATTGAATTTAAAGTTGACAGTATATCTCTCAGCAAAAATGAAGATAAGATGTTTGAAATTCAAAAACTGGACACTAAATTTTCTTTTGCACGAATTTTAAAAAAACGTTTGGATGTTGACAAATTTGGTTTAGATTATATTTATGCCGATGTTAACAGACTTATGACTCTTGTACCGGCATCTTCTGAAAAAAAAGAAGCAAAAAAAAGTGACTTCTTTGTCAATGTATTTGATTCTCTTTTGTATATAAAAAAATGCGATATTATTTATGATATTGTACCCGGTATGACTGCAAGAATTTCCGGTAAAGATATGGAAATTACCGACACCAGAAATCCTAAAGTCATAAGATTTAAAATAAAAGTTGATATCGATAAACAGGGTAAGAATCTGTTTAGTCTGGCATTCAAAGATTGGGACAGAGTTTATATAAAAGATAAAAAATTTTTTGTAAAAGACTGCTTTTTGCTTGTCGGCAAATCTCCTGTCTATATTAATTATGAAGCAGATGAAAATAAAAATTTTGATTTCACTGTTGCATCTAAAGATTTTGATGTAAAAAATGTAATTGATTTGATTAGAACAAACTTGTTAATCCCTAACGGCACTGAAATTCTGTCTTATTTTAAAAACATAAACGGCGGATTTAATTTCGTTGTTAAAATGAATAATGACGGAATAAACGGCAAAGTTAAACTTAATAAAATCGCTCTGAATATTGTACCGCTCGGCGATTTGAAAATTAATGCAAACGCAGGCGAGATTGAGATTAATAATAACGATATCTTGCTGAAAGATTTTAAAGGTTATTACAATAATTCTTCCTCAAATCCGTTAACATTAAACGGTTCAGTAAAAGATTATATGAAAACCTGTGCCACAAATGTAGTTATTGATACCTTTGCAACTGATGCTTTTGCACAGAATAACCTGTCAAAACTCGTTGGTTATCCTATAGGGATTAAAGGTGCGGTTGGAACAAAACTAATCGTAGACGTGCTTGGCAATAAAATTGATATGGTATGGATGTCAAAGGTCAAAAAGGGTGATGACATACTTATTGACGGCGCGTCATTCAGTCCTGTAAATTATGACAGAGCTGTAAAAGGTGATTTCCATTTAGTTGATAATAAATTGAATATTGAATCAATAAATTATTATATTGCTTCCGAATTGAACAGAAACAGCAAAGGTGTAAAGCCGATTTTGACTGTTTCAGGCAATGTTGATGTTGCAACTGCAAAAATTCTTAATTTAGGTTTTGATATCCCTAAACCATTACCTAGTGAATTTTTGAATGTCTTAATCGGGCAAAAAATGTTCAGACGCGGTCAGATTGCAGGAAATCTTGAGTTCGTCAATACGGGTAAAGTTCCGGAATTAAAAGGGCGTCTTACAATGGACAAAGTGTTTATCCCATCACAGCGTCTGGCTATTAAAAAAGCTGAAATGTTTACTCATAACGGTTTAATAAATCTTGTTGCCAGCGGCAGATACAAACGCTCAGAATACGAATTTAACGGTTCACTGCTAAATCAAATTTTATTCCCTATTGTTATTAAAGATGTGAACTTGAAAATTGCAGATATGGATATAGCAAGGGTTATTAATTCTATGAATAACCAGCCGGCAGCTCCGGTATCTTCAGAAGTCAGCACAAATGCTATAGCTTCTGCTACGGAAGATGTTAACGAAGTTGTGGATGAAGATAATGATGAAGCCAATGACGCAGTTACTTTTAATGCAGGCATTCTGATTGTAGAACGCTGTATATTCAATCTTGTAAAAGGCAACTACAATGATGTTCAAATTAGTGATTTAAAAGCAAACTTAACTCTTGATAAAAATGGTATTCTTGAAATCAAATCCAACAGATTTAATATTGCGGAGGGTATTTCTTCCCTTAAAGTACGCTGCGATTTGAAAAAACATTTATACGCTCTTGTTCTTGGAGTTAAAGATGTTAATTCTGATATTCTTGCCACGGCTTTTTTGAACTTTAAGAAAGAAATATCAGGTAAAGCCAGCGGTATTATCAGTATAAACACGGATGATTCTCTTAAGTTGAACGGATTTATCAAATTTGATATAAAGAATGGTACAATCGGTAAAGTAGGATTGATTGAATATGTTCTTAAATTCGCTGCATTATTCAGAAATCCGCTTGCATCAATAAGCCCTTCTACAATTGGCGACTTGGTCAATATCCCTGAAGGTAATTTTGATAAAATTACCGGTGATATTGTTATGAAAGATAATGTGATTGAAAAAATAGATATTCGTTCTGCTGCACCGCAATTGAGTGCATTTATTGCCGGAAGATTTGACCTTGAAACCAGAGATGCTACCTTGCGGATATATACAAAGTTTAGCAGTCAGCATAAAGGTTTTGCCGGATTTTTAAGAAACATTTCACTTAACAGTCTGGCAAACAGAGTTCCTTTAAGCAGCAGAAATGACAGTAACTATTATTCAGCGGAACTTTCGCTGCTTCCGGATATTGATGCCGAAGAAAAAGATTGTCAGGTATTTTTGACAACCGTTGATGGTGATGTTGAACACAACAACTTCATTTCTTCTTTGAAAAAAATCAAATAGGGCAGCAAACGCAAACATAATGTTGCATCAATACGACTCCTCAACTTTCAAATTATCGCCTGTAATAGGTGTTCAAAACTTTTTGAACACCTTTGAAATAGCGGCTTTTGTATAAACTTAAATTTTTTGAAATATGTCAGGCGCGTGTTCAGGCAAAATTTCTTTATTTCCGATAAATAATCTGTCGCCCGGTGCTATGGAAATTTTTTCAAAAGCGTTTTTGAGTGTTCCCAGACTGTTGACTGCACGCTGCGGACTATTATCCGTTTTTCTGTATTCCGAACAAATGGTCCAAGTATCAGTTTTTGTATTGTAGTGATAATGTGTCTGGCTGTCTTCATACTTATGTATACTAAATTCTGTCAGATATTTAACTCTTTCGGCTATCATATTTTTGAATTTATTGAACAACGGAATTGATAAAGGATTGGAATCAAGTTTTTTCCCGCCTAAAATAAGTCCTCTTTCCGGATTTTTTACAAAGCGTATTAAGGAAATTACGTTGTCATTGGCTTTTCTTTGCGTAATTTTATCATCCCAAAAATGAAATCCTTCACCTTCTCCGGTTGATGGTTTTGTTAGACCGCCGCCGGTGCAGGTTCTGATATCAAGTGAATAAAATTCGTCTGCTTTTAAAATATTCGGAGTGTCGTGGAAATATAAGATGGAGTTTTTCTTATTCATTTTAGAAAAAGTATTCCACGGTACAAATTGAATTTTTGAGGTAAATGAAACATTATTATTTTGCATATTCCTATAAAACCGGAACAAATAAAAAATTGCTACTTAGCTTTTTTATGATGAAACCATTCAATAACACCGATATGGGCTGCGGTTATTATGCCGGCAGCGTATGCAAGATATTTATGCAGCTTGATTTTTTTGCGGTTTCCTGCAATAGCGCTTCCAACACCTAATACTGTAGCTGTGTAACCTGTTATTTTAGCATAGTTGACACGTTTTTTAGGCTGTTGAGCTTCTGGAAATGTTATTTGTGTTTGCATTTGCGGTGAAGAAAACATATTAAATCCTTGTACAGCCATACTTTTATACTCCTTATACTACTAATTTAGCATATCAAATTCGTTTTTGCAATATAATATTTGTATGTTAAAAGCCGATTTACATATCCATAGTAATTATTCTGACGGAAGCGATTCTCTTGAACAGCTTGTTCAAAATGTTATTGCTAATGGTATAAATATTTTTTCATTGACAGACCATGATTTAATTGATGGATGCAAGGATATTAAACACCTAATTCCGGTGAATGTGAAATTTATAAACGGAGTGGAGCTTACCTGCAACGCACGCGGGTACAAATGTCATATACTCGGATATGATTATGATATCAATGATGCAGGATTAAATTCCTTGATTGCGCGCGGCAAGCTTTTGAGACGAAATAAGCTGGAAAAAAGAATTGCATATCTGAAAGATGTCTGGCGCATTGAACTCACAAAAGATGAACTTGATTGGCTGTATTCAAGAAAAAGCGTGGTAAAAATTCATCTTGCAAATATTCTTGTAAATCGCGGGCTTGCCGGTGATAACATAACTGCTATGAAAAAATATCTTGATGCTTGCAAAACCGGTAATTCACGTTTTGACGGTGATGAAGCTGTTCAAACAATAAAATCGGCAGGCGGAATATCGGTTTGGGCACATCCTCTCGGCGGAGAGGGTGAGGTTCATCTGACAGAACAGGAATTTTTGCCAAGGCTTGAAACTTTAATTCAATGCGGTATCCAGGGGCTTGAATGCTACTATTCAAGATATACAGCTCAAGAAATAGATTTTCTTCTAAATTGTGCCGCTAAATATAATTTGCTGATAACCGGCGGAAGCGATTATCATGGCACCAATAAAGATGTTCCTCTTGCACGTCTTAATGTTTCTGATACTCCTGTTGATGCAGCTTTATTTAAATTATTATGTAGCAAAAAATAATTTGTTTATATTTTATTTTCTGTATGAAAATCAACACTTCTGATGTAAATTTTACTTCTCGTCCTCAAATAGTTAATGATGCAAGAAAAGTTATGCATCTTTTGACAACGGAATTCCCAGCTGTATCAGGAACTCAGGTGTCTGAATTTAAATGTGCCCAAGGAAGTCAACAGTTTCAAAATCTGGCGGCAAGAATAAATTCACGTATTCAAAATTTGATTAGAGCTCCGTTCTGGGATGAATTTATGAAGTCACCCGCCGGAAATTATTATAATACACTTGTAACCGGAATAAAAAAATACAGTATTGCTAATTGCAGTGATTTTGCAAAAGTTTGGAATCTGCTTTCAAAACTTAATGGTATACAGTCAAATCCTGCAGAAATATATCTGGTAAGACCTGATGATGCTATTGTTGGCAGAATAGATCATGCAATTCATTTTATTAATTTAGGCAAAATGGAATTCCCTAAATGTGATAAACTTTCCAAATTGAAAGATATTTTGATTGTAGATCCGTGGCTTGGCCTTGTAGATTACGCGCCGGTAGCAGATTTAAAATTTAAATATGACTTCGCACGCTTTTTCAAAATTCCCGACGGGTATAATATAATGTTAAATCCTTATACTAATAAAGAGCCGGATGTAACCGAAAATATTTTCAATTTTTTCAAAAATAATTTCCCGCAGTTTTTCATAAAAAAATGATATTTTATTCATAACAAAATAGAAAGGGGCTCGTCGCCCCTTTCCATTCTGAAATGAACTAAAAGTCAGTATTTTTAACTGATGTATATATAAAGTAAATAAATTTCACATAATTGCTCAATATTCTAAAATTTGTTACATTTCTCTACAATTCTTTATTTTTATTGTTTAGCACCCAATAATGTATATTATATTGTTAACTAAGGGGTTATATATGAAAAAATTTTTAAAAGTAACGGCAATTATTTTTGCAGTGTTTATTGTATTAATTTATGCTGCATTTTTGTTTGTATTGCCTAAGAAATTGGATTTGAATATCTATAAAGCAGATATTCAGAAACTTGCAGAAGAATACGCACATTTAACATTAGATTTCAGCGGTATTCAAGTGATTACGACCCCAGCACTGGATGCGGGAGTTAAGATAAAAGATATTAGTGTAAAACTCCCTGACGGGTCTAATTTGTTAAATGCGGATGAATTTAAGACAAAACTTTCTCTTCCCAATTTGCTGCTTCTAACAGTACGCGTTTCAGAAGCGTCAGTTGTAAATCCGCAAATCAATATTGAAATTGCTCCTGACGGTTCACAATATAAATTGATGGATGTTGTTGAGCGTCTTATCAACGAACAGAAACAAAAACAGGAAACAAAACCTCCAGTTGATGAAACTAAAGTTAGCTGGTTTAATCCGGCATGGATAAAAATAAAAGTTCCAAATATAAAAGTTAGCGACTATTCGGTACTTGTTAATGATTTAAAATCAAAACATTATCTGACTATGCGCGGAGAAGAACTGAAAGCATCATTGAATAATATGAAAACTTTCAGAGTAAAAACTTATGCGGAATTTTTGAGCGATGAAGACGTTAATATTACGGCAAATATCGATTTAAATTCTTTTATCCCTCCTGCACGAGAGCTTGATGAAGAGGATGATCCTGATTATCGTGCTGATATGGGATTTGTTAACCCTGTGCTTATGTACAGAGATTACAACCTTAAAACGGATGTTAATGCAAAGATTAAAGCACGTCAGCATCGTGACGGAAGTATTACCCTCCGCGGCTTTGCCTGTGTTGAAAATCTTACAATGAACATATCGGGGTATACTCTCCCGAAAAGTTATTTCAGAGCTAAATTAAAGGGTGACTCTGCTGATATTGATACCAATTTATACATAACAAATAATCAGAATATTTCGGTTGTCGGAAATGTAAACTATAGCAGTCATCCAAAAATTGATTTGAATATTAACAGTAAAAAAATATACTTTAATGACCTGATTGTTTTGACAAAAGCTTTTATGGATACATTACGTATTAAAAACGATCTGGCATATTTGAAAGGTAACGGTTATCTTTCTATACATTCAAATATAAAAACAAACTTTAAAAAACTTAAGTCCAACGGAGCTTTAATTGTTCGTGACGGTGCGATTACAAATAAGAAAATCGGACTTTTATTCAAAGATATTAATGCAAATATCCTTTTTAGGGGCAAAACTCTGGAAGTTGCGGATACTCATCTGTATATCAACGATTCAATTTTGAAAGCTGAAGGAAAAATTGATGAAAAATCAGTGGCTGATATTTCTCTATATGCTGAAAAATTGCCTCTTGCCGGATTATTTGCAGCATTTGCACCGATTGATGCCAAGAAAGCTTACAGCTTAAATTCCGGTATTCTGTTTTTGGATGCAAAAATCACCGGTGAATTGAAAAAAGCTGTTTCAAATATTAAACTTGGTATTAAAAATCTTGATGCTTCTACTACGGATGGCAGCTTGAGAATTACTGATAATAAGTTAGATGCGGAATTTGCAAGTAATTTTAAAACTTTGACAGGGAAGATAGCGAATGATGGCTTGAATGTTTATCTTACCCCGTCAAATTCTGTTATATCAAATCCGAATCTTGATGTTGTAATTGATGAAGAAAATATTACACTCAATCCGCTCTCTCTGAAAATTAATAAATCTTCCGTTATAGATGCCTCCGGGTCAATTGCTCAATATATGCAGCATCCTTATATAAATCTCAATGCTTCCGGCAAATTATACGCACTGGATTTGAAACAAATTCTTGGAAAAGCTGCAGAGCCGTTTATTAGCGCAAACGGAGTTCTTCCTTTGAAATTTACGTTGAGCGGCGATTCTAACAGGCAAGATATGATTTGTCAGATAAAAGCTGACAGATTAAATTATATAACACCTTTTGATATTCAATCAATAACAGGCAAACAAACTATTTTGCAATCAAAAATTACGTTTAAAGGTGACAGATTGAATATTAAAGATACAGGTTTGTTTGTAAAAACTATGCCTACTGTATTCGGGGACGATTTTAATGCAAATATGGCGGATACTGAAGATGTGGCAGTTGTGTCAGGTACAATAACAAAACTCGATACGTCTGAACCTTTTATTAATCAGATTAATATAAATATTCCTAAAGATTTAAAAGTTCATATTTGTGCATTCAAAAATTCAATACTGGATTTTGGCGGTAATCTGCTTGTGTACGGACAGTCTGCTGCTCCTAAATATAAAGGTGGTTTCTTTGTAAGAAATCTGACTATCCCTGAATTGTTGACAACAATGAAGAATTTTGAACTGAATTTTGCATCTCACAGTTTAATGCTGGCAATACAGGATTTACTTTTGAATGGTTCTGATATTCAGGTTACTGCTGATGCAAATCTTGTTCCGTCATCTGTATTTACTGTTAATAATCTGCGTGTTACTTCCGGTAATATTGATGTGCCGAGAATTCTGAGAGTTAGCGATGCTGCGATGAAATATGCCCCGCCGTCTAGCGGAAATTCAGAACCTGCAGATATTCCAGTATATTTGAGAAACGGTTCTATAGAACTGAGTCATATTTCATCACCTCCAATTGTTCTTGATAATACTACCGGACGAATTTCTCTCAGGGATAATATTTTCTATCTGAATAATCTTATGACATCTACACTTGGCGGAAGTGTGCGCGGTGATGTTTCTGCAAACCTTTTGACAATGCTTTTGAAAGCACAGGTTCAGGGGACAAACTTTGATGTGGCAAGAACGTTCCTTGAATTGATGAATATGAAAGATACACTTTCAGGCACTATGGCTTTCAGAACTGATTTGACGATTGACGGTGCAGCTAAAACTCAGGCAGAACAGATGAAAGGTATAAACGGTACTGTTGACTTTGAAATTTTAAACGGGCAGCTGGGACCGTTCGGAAGACTTGAAAATTTAATCCTTGCTGAAAATATCCGCGAATCCGAGTTCTTCCAAACTGCTCTCGGCGGGGTTATTGACTCTTTAACTTCTGTTGAAACCTCTCACTTTGACAAGCTTGACGGGCATATTGTTATGGATAACGGTATTGCCAATTTGAATCCGATATCTTCAAGCGGCAAGATAATGTGTATGCTCATAGACGGGAATATGAACCTCTTGACTAATATTGCCGATATGAAACTCCGAGCAAGATTGGGTTCTCAAATTTCTAATATGTTAGGTCCTATTGCTGCTGTTAACCCTATCAACCTCGTAAAAGCAACTCCTGGGCTTAATGTTGCAGCTGCAAAAATGTTTGCCATATTCTGCGAACAGATTACAAAAGAAGAACTTGCAGCTATTCCGGAATTCGGTAAAGATTTTAATGATATGAGTACAACTAATTTTCAAGTAGTCCTTCAAGGAGATACAGCAAAACCGTTATCGCTGATTAAATCCTTTAAATGGCTTGCAACGTCGGAAGATATTGCAAGTGCCGAAACTTTTGTCAGCACTCTGCCTCCTACAGATCCAGAAAATCCAAACGCAACTCTTGAAGAATTACTTGCGGCTCAAGCCGAAGCAGAAAGAATTGCCAATGAAAATATTCTGCAAAAGGCGGTTAGAAAAACTGGTGAATTTTTTGTAAACTTTAAAAAAGATAATGAAGACTAAAGATTTATCTTTCAATAAAAAGGCGGGATGGATAAATTCCATCTCGTTTTTTTATTCGATGCAGTCATTGACCAAAAGTCATTGACTTTTGGTCAATGATGTGTTATAATGGTATAGTAAAGGAAAAAATTATGAACAAAAGACAATTAGCAGCTCAGGAAACAAAACGAAAACTTATTTCTGCAGGACTAGAATTAATTAAGGAAAGCGGATTTGATGCTATAAATGTTGAGGATATAACTAAAAAGGCAGGAGTGGCAAAGGGAACTTTTTATACATATTTTAAAAGAAAAGAAGATATTGTACTTGATATAAGCCGGGTGCCTTTCAGCGAAATAGCAGAAGAAGTTCAAAAGATGGCAGGTATGAAAATTATTGATAAGCTAACTCATTATTTTCACCGTTTTATGGAATGCGTGGAGTCTTGCGGTATTGAGGTATGCAGACAGTGGACCAAAGATGTTCTTGATCCAAAGAGCGCCGATGAGAACAAGGATTATCAAAAATGGGCTTATGATGTTGAGATGCTGAGAGGTATTCTCCAAAATGCCATAGATAATGGTGAATTAATTGAGGATACTCCTATTGAGGATTTGACTCATATTATAATCTGTGAACTATACGGAATGATGACCTGCTGGTGTATGTCGGATGGTAAATTTGAACCGCTTGACCGGACCGAAAGGTTTTGCCAAATCCAGTTAAAACCTATATTAGAACAATATATAGTAAAAAGTTAAAAGAAAGGATGTTTTTATGAAGTATAGAAAATTAAGAGATATTGAAGTAAGTGCTGTTGGTATGGGCTGTATGGGATTTTCACACGGTTATGGAGAACTTCCGCCGGAAGAAGAATCAATCAGATTGATACACAAGGCTTATGATTTAGGGTGTACTTTATTTGATACAGCAGAAGCCTACGGACCTTTTGTTAATGAAGAATTGGTAGGAAAAGCTGTAAAACCTTTCAGGGATAAAATTGTTTTGACAACAAAATTTGTTCCGGTTTTTCAGCCGGGACAGGAAATTCCGGAGGGTAAACTGAGCAGGAAAGGGATTACGAATGCTCTCAACGATTCTTTAAAACGATTGCAGACAGACTATATTGATATATATTATGAACACCGTGTTCCACTGGACTCTAATGTAGAAGAAGTGGCTGAATTGATGGGTGAGTTTATCAAAGAAGGTAAAATTCGCGCGTGGGGACAATCACAATCAACTCCTGAACAAATCCGAAAAGCTCATGCCGTAACACCATTAACGGCAATTCAGAGTGAATACTCTATGATGGAGCGAATGTTTGAAAAAGAAGTTATACCTCTCTGCAAAGAATTAAATATAGGTTTTGTTGCATTCTCTCCCATGGCAAGCGGATTTTTAAGCGGCAAGTACAACAAAGATACTCAATATAAGGGTGATGATGTAAGACGTGTTATTACAAGGTTTAATCCTGAAAATGTTGAGAAAAATCAGCCGCTTTTAGATATGCTGCACGAAATTGCGGATAAAAGAGGGATTACTCCTGCACAAATCTCACTTGCCTGGATGCTTCACAAGTATTCTCATGTTGTACCTATTCCCGGCATGAGAAAAGATGAAAGAGTCGTTGAAAACCTCGGTGCAGCAGATGTTATCTTGACTGATGAAGAATTTAACAATATAGAAACCGAATTAAACAAAATTACAATCTACGGCAACAGAACTGATGAAGATATTCACAAACTTGGTTCTGTAAACGCTATAGATGTTAAATAATGATATAAGGAGAATAAATTATGCAGACAGTAAAATTAAATAACGGTGTAGAAATGCCGGTTTTAGGATTCGGAGTATATCAAATTCCCGACAACAATGAATGTGAAAGAGTTGTGTCAGAGGCTCTTGATGTCGGATATCGTTTGATAGATACAGCGCAGGCTTATTTTAACGAAGAAGCTGTCGGAAAAGCTATAAAAAATAGCGGTGTGGATATAGAAGATATTTTTCTTGTAACTAAAGTCTGGGTATCAAACGCCGGATATGAAAAAGCAAAAGCCTCTATTGATGAATCTTTAAGAAAATTGCAGACCGATTATCTTGATTTAATATTAATCCACCAGCCATTCAATGATTATTACGGGACTTACAGGGCAATGGAAGAAGCTTACAGACAAGGAAAAACACGTGCAATTGGAGTAAGTAATTTCTATCCTGACAGGTTTGTCGACCTTTCTCATTTCGTAGAAATCCAGCCGGCAATAAATCAGGTAGAAACCCATGTATTCCAGCAGCAAAAATTCGCAAAAGAAATTATGAAAAAATATAATACCCAAATAATGTCCTGGGGTCCTTTTGCAGAGGGGAAAAATAATTATTTTCAAAATGAAACTCTGAAAGAAATCGGGGCTAAATATGGCAAAACTGTTGCGCAAACTGCACTCAGATTTTTAACACAGGAGGGTGTAATTGTTATTCCGAAATCTACTCATAAAGTTCGAATGGAAGAAAACTTTAATATTTTTGATTTTGAACTTTCAGAAGATGATTTGAATAAAATTCGAGCTCTTGATACCGGTAAAAGTCTGTTTTGCGACCATTACAGTCCGGAATTTGTTGAATTTATAGCAAACTATAGTATATAAATTAAAGTTCATACATAAAATATATTGACTTAGAGTCCGCTCTAAATGCTAAAATAATCCTATAGGAGGACTGATGAAAAAAATCTTATTAATTCTTTTACCTGTAATTTTGATAATAGGCATTGCGGCATATCAAATTGCAAATGCTACAACTCAAACAAAGATAGGAGGTCTTATGGATAAAAAAAATCTGGTAGCATATTTTTCGTGGGGTGGTAATACAAAATCTATTGCCGAAAAAATTCACTCTCAAGTTGGCGGTGATATGTTCAGGATAGAACCTGTAACCCCGTATCCGAGCGATTATAATGAAACAGCCTACGGAGTCGCTAAAGAACAGAAAGATAAAGGTATTCATCCTCCAATTACTAATACTGATATAAGTTCCTATGATGTTATATTTGTTGGTACCCCAGCATGGTGGTATACAATGGCTCCGCCTGTTATGACCTTTTTGGCTGAAAATAATTTTGAGGGAAAAACTATTGTGCCGTTTATAACCCATGGAGGTGGCGGCGGTTACACAATAGATAAGGATATGGCAGGACTCGCTAAAGGCGCTAAAGTACTTACTCCGTTCGTTGTTTACGAACGAGGTGATGCACGTACTGATAAAGATATTGAAACTTGGATTAATAATTTATAAACATCACTTATTATTTCTATATTAGCAGAGCAGAATCTTTTTGATTTTGCTCTGTTCTATATTTATTTCTATTGTATGATTGTATTATGAAAACTGAAAACATAAGTGTGAATTTTACCGGCATAAAATTTAAACTTGGCGAAAAAACAATGCAAACAATTTCAAAATCTACGAAATTGACAAAAGAGGAGTTGACAAATTTATCTCTTGAAGAACAAATTCGTTTGATGGATAAGCGTGGCAGCCTTAAAAAAACTAATCCTTTAAAATCATTTTTAGCAAAACAATATATAAAATTAGGTGAAAAACTCGGGCTGCTGACACAAAAACGTTAATTTCATACTGATATTGACTAACTTATTGTTTATGTGAAGTTTTTTGTAAATTATTTTGAATAATTTAAGCAATAGCAAAAATTTTTAATTGATTGCTTTAATATTATTAGGAAAATTTACAATGTCTATAATAAAAGGTTTACAAAATTTTGTATACAAAACTTTGCCTGAACGATTAAAAAAAGAGGCGTTACTTCTGCATCCCCAAAAATCAGAAGAGCTTCTATATTGTGTTAAATATTGGCAGGATTGCGCTGGAGAGAATCTTTTGAAACCATTAAACAGAGATTATGTGTCTTTGCATGGTCAGTTAAACGGGATTAATCATTTTTTTATTACCGGAGCAAATCCTCAAAATTTAAGCCAAAAATTTATGAATACCGGACTTATGCCTAAAGAGATGATAAGTTTGTCCGATATGGAGTTCAAACGACTTAAACCAATAGAAGCCCCCATAACTGCTTTCAGGTGTATTGGAGAAAAACCGGATTTTTTCAGTGAATATAAGCTTTATCAGAAACGTTTTAATATTAAAAAAGGTGATATCATTAATATGAGAGAATATGCTTATGCGACATCTGATATTACGTATGCAAGAGGGTATTTGACGAATAATAAGGGAATTTTATATGAAATAGAGATTCCTGCAGGAGCACGTATATCAGTAAAAGGCATCGGGATTAATAATGAGATTGTCTTTCCAAGGAGTTCAAGATTCGAATGTCTTGATACGAAAAGAATTAAAAACAATGAAGAGAGTTATGTATGCGTAAAACTTCGTTATATACTGCCGGAATTTTAAATTTAAGGATATTTTTTATTTGAATTATTATATAAGAGTATAATAATATAAAGATAGGTAATACTATTAATACCTTAGGATAGAACTGTATCACCTGAACTGGCATTTTTCTGTATACTGGCAAATTTCATTTTTCTTGGCGGAATTATGGGTGTACCTACTGTAAAAAACAATAATTTCGCTAAAATGCTGAAAGCGTCTTGTATGAATAATGTTGTTTCGGCTTTCGGGAATATGAAATGGGGTTCTATAATTGGTAAAGGAATTTCAGATTCTCAATTAGTAGAAAGTGAATTATTTTCAACATTTAATAGCCGATCTAATGATGATATATTTGAGGGTACATTTAAGGATGTAAACTACACAATTTCAGAAACAGATCTTTCATATGTATCAAGTTCTGGGAAAAGAAGTAGTGTCCGGCCTGTTTTTAAAGGTGTAATAATAAATTTTGATGCAAATAAAACAATTAAAAATAAAACGATTATCGTAACAAAAGATGATACCAATATTAAAAACAGAAGCTGGAGTTTGTTGTCGTTAATTGTGGTGTTGATTTGTCTGCCTCTGGGAATATATCTTAAAGACATGGAAGCATGTTTCAATGGTGTACTTGGTTTAATTTCATTTATAATCGCGATTTATTGTGAAAAGACAAATAAAAATAAAGAAGTTTTAAACGAAATAAAGTTAGAAGATTCTGAATTTAATAAAAAATACAAAGCATATTCATCAGACGAAGTTGAAGGCAGATACTTAATCACAACAGCATTTATGGAGCGATTTAAAAATCTACAGACCGCCTTTGGTGCCCGTGGTGTAAAATGTTCGTTTTATGGTGAAAACTTGATGTTTGCGATATCAACAAACAAAAATCTTTTTGAAATCGGGAATTTATTTACGCCGCTAAACAGTCCGAAACAGCTTGATGTGTTTTTCAATGAACTAATATCAATTCTGGCATTTATAGATTATTTCAAACTTGATGAGAAAACTGGATTGTAAAATGGCAGCAATGGAAGATTTAAATATAAAAATAAAACAATATAAAGAAGAATTTGTAAAAATTTTTGAAGCTTGTAGCCTGTCGGTTGGGCTTTCTGAAATGTCCTACTGACCGATTACATTTTTAGGGGGACATTTCAACATTTCAAGTATGCCCAACCTACATTTAATTTGCTTCCGACCAAATTACTCAAAAAAGTACACCATACAAATCAACCTGGACAAAAAACTACACTTATCTCACAACCGTTGTTAAATAAAATCAAGCACTGACAAAAGTCAGGCTTGATTTTATACAGAGGGGATGGGATTCGAACCCACGGTGGAATTGTTCCCACACAACCTTTCCAAGATTGCACCTTAAACCTCTCGGACACCCCTCTTTGATGCTGTAAGGGTTTTAGTTTTCTGTGCTCAATTTGTGCTCAAAGATTTATATCTCTAATTTACCATAAATAACTTATAAATCAAATGATTCATTTCTTTACCGCGTACATTTTTTATAAAACTTCCGCATTCTTTCGCACCAAGTCGCTCTGCAACCCGTCTGGAGCGGTTATTTTCAGGTCGAATTTCAAAGATTACAACATCCTTGCATAATTTTTCTTTCGCATACTTTGCCAAGCCCACGGCAGCCTCTGTTGCATAACCTTGTCCCCAGCATTCCCGTTTTAAGATATAGCCGATTTCATAATATTCCTCACCATTAATTCTATCAGGCATTAACGCGGCTTGACCTACAATATTGCCGCTTGATTTCTCCTGTAGAAGAAAATATCCCAGACCATAACGCTCATACAATTCTTTATTTTTATTTATCCAACCGTAAACATCCTTGTCCGTAAAATCATATTCCCATGCTGCCATAACTTCACGGTCTTTTAATATTAACGACAGTTCCAAGAAATCATCTACGTCCATTTGTCGTAAATTTAAACGCTCTGTTTCTAAAAATATGTTTCCCATTATTTTATTATATGCTAAAATTACCTCATCGGTATTTTTATGGAAAAAACAGTTTTAAAAAATAAAAACGGACTCAAAGGTACAATAACAATCCCCTCTGACAAATCAATATCGCACAGAGCGGTTATGTTTGCATCTCTTGCTAAAGGTAAGTCGGTTATAAATAATTTTTCAAAAGGGCAGGATCCTCATTCTTCACTTGAAATTTGTAAAAATTTGGGCGTTAATGCTGAATTTCAGGATGAAACTACGCTCATCATTGAATCTGACGGAGTTCTAAAAAGCCCTTTCCAAAATCTTGATTGCGGAAATTCCGGTACAACTATGCGTCTTATGACAGGTATTCTGGCAGGTCAGAATTTCAATTCTGTTATGGTTGGTGATGAAAGCCTTTCTAAACGTCCTATGAAAAGGGTTATTGAGCCTCTTACTCTAATGGGGGCTAAAATTGACTCGATTGATGGGCATGCACCTTTACATATTACAGGGCAAAAGCTTGCGGCAATTGATTATAATTCTCCATTGGCATCTGCACAGGTGAAATCCTGCATACTGCTTGCCGGTTTAAATGCAAATGGCGTTACAACTTTTACCGAACCTTATGTATCAAGAAATCATACCGAATTAATGTTGAAATTTATGAATGCTGAGATTAATGCAATTGGTAATAAGGTGTCCATTGTGCCATCAGTTCTTGAGCCCCGGGAAATAAATATTTGCGGAGATATATCTTCTGCGGCATATTTTATTGTTGCAGCTTTGATTGTACCTGAGTCTGATATTATTTTGAAAAATGTAGGATTAAACCCTACCCGTACAGGGCTTTTGGACGTTGTTCAATTTATGGGTGGTGATGTCGAGATATTAGACAAGAAAAATGTTTCCGGTGAAGATGTGGGCGATTTGAGGGTAAAATATTCGGATTTAACAGGGTGCACTATCGAGGATGGTATAATTCCGCGTCTTATTGATGAACTCCCTGTTATTGCCGTACTTGCTACTCAGGCAAGAGGAACAACTATTGTACGAGATGCTGGGGATTTGCGTAATAAAGAATCCGATAGAATTAAATCTGTTGTGACTGAATTGAAAAAACTCGGTGTTGATATCCATGAAACTTCTGACGGATTTATTATAAACGGCAAAAATAAGCTTACAGGTGATGCAAGGTTAGAAACATACCATGATCACAGGCTTGCAATGAGCTGGTATGTCGCCGGACTTGTGTGTGAAAAACCTATAGTTATTGACGGGTTTGAATGGGCTGCCATTTCATTCCCTGAATTTGTTGAAAAATTTGAATTGCTTAGCTGAACATGCTGAAAGATTTTTCGATGTTTTTATCAATAACAGTTTTCAGCGAATCATATTCAGTTTGAAGAGCGGTGTGTTCAGTATCAAGTTTTTTCAATTGCAGGTCAATTTTGTTGTCCTGATTTTTCAGAACCAGCATATCGGAGGTGTATTTAGACTCTACAAGTGCAATTGCTCTTTCGTCTTCGACTTCCTGAATACATTCATCATCTGATAATGTTGTTGTCACAAATTCTCCTTTTGATGCAGAATAAGTTTCAAGAAGAAGTTCTCCGCTTCTGAGCATTCTTTCCAGTACCTGACTGTCTTCTATAGGAGTTTTTTGAACTCTTGTGCCTGAATCATTTACTGTTTCTGTTACATAGACGTAGTTTTTGTAATATGGATTATCATTTGGAGATAGTTTGTCAGGATCTGTCGTATATGTAAAGTAGCCGCATTCACTCATTTTGTAGAACAGATTTTTTAAGTAGTTGATGTAAGGTACATTTTCTTTATCCGCTGCAGTTTTTAGTGTTTCACCTTCATAAGCACCTGTTTCGCTATAGTATTGTGAAGTTATTGCAACAGCATAGTCATATAATTCTCTTTGTTCTTGAGTCCAACCTTCATAAGGTATTGGTTTTGTTTCAGCCGGTGATGTTTCGGTTTTGGTAACTTTTTCCCAATCAATAGGTTTCGTGAGGTCGTCAAC
>CALUTF010000025.1 GCA_944323595.1 Candidatus Gastranaerophilales bacterium
GATGAGCATGATATGTTTTTCAGAGCGTCCGAACAGGCGATTAGTGCTATTTTAAACAGAATTTTAGGGCGTTCAAACAGAGGGTTTAACCTGAACAACCTGACGGAATTGGAGACCAAAATTATCACGGCGTTCAATGATTTTCTTTTCGGGTCTGTTTCGCAGTTGTTGATTCCGCCTGCGCCAAACCTTTTGAAAAGAGTTAACTTTGATATGATACACCTGACATTTCTCTTGAAAGAAGAGACAGAAGGTGCTGTGGCAAAGTTTGTTGTATCGGTTCCGGCAGTTCTTATGAATCCGGTGAGTGTGCCCGAAGGTGTTGACAAATTCGATTATGACGATTTTCTGTCAAGCACAATAACAGGAAAAATTATTCTGGGCACAACAAGATTTTCAATGCTTGATGTCAAAGAGCTTGACGAGGGCGATATTGTAGTTTTTGATGAAAGTAATATTAAAAAAGTTAAGTTAGTCTATAATGATAACGAGTTCGACGTAAAACTTAATCCGAACTTAGGGCTTGTTATGGTCGCTGATGAAGATGGAGGTGAAGATATGACTGCAGGTAATCCAAACTTGTGGGATAGTATAGAAGTTGATATGATTGGAGAATTCGACGCCGTAAAAATTTCTCTCGGAGATTTGAAAAAAATAGAACAGGGAATGGTTGTTGATTTGACTTCAATTTATGAAAATATGGTAACTCTTTATGTAGAGGATAAATTTATAGCTAGAGGTGAACTTGTTATTATAAACGATCGTTACGGAGTGAAAATTCAGGAAGTTGCCGCAAAAGGCGCACCAAAGCCTGCTGCAAAAGCCGCACCTGTTCAGGATGATGATATTCCGGAAGAAGAATTCGCAAATGATGCAGCAGAACCTGATATGTCAGGTGCACCTGATGCCGGCGGCGGAGGCGGTTCTGAGGAGGATGAATTTGACTACAGTGATTTTGAACTTGAGGATGATATTTAATAACTGAAATTACTGTAAATAAAGACTAAGGGGAGATTAAAACATGAGCGGATATTTAATAAATTTTATGGTGTATACACTTGCGATGGTGGGGCTGATATTCCTTGCGTTGTTTATTTATAAAAAGACAGCAGTGATGCCCGGCGGCAAGAGCCGTTCAAAATTTCTCGGGGTTGAAGATGTTATGAGTCTTACACCGCGCAAAAGTCTTTATGTAGTGAGAGCCGGCAGCGAAAGATTTCTTATCGCCTCTGATATGGACAGAACAACTTTGATTTCAAAACTTGACGGGGATAATTCTGCAGAACGTAATATTCCTCAGGAAAGAACTCCGTCAATTGACGAACTCCCTGATATTACAAATTATTCTGTCCGTAAAAAAGCGGTTATGAAAGAAATGGCTAAGAAGATTAACTTATAGAGGTAAGTATAATGGATGCAGGACTTTTAAATAATATAAATCCGGTTTTACAAATGTTGATAGTAATGAGTGTATTCTCATTGCTGCCGTTTGTATTTTGTTGTATGACGAGTTTTTTGAGATTTGTAATAGTTTTTTCTATGCTCAAAACGGCAATGGGAACCCAGCAGGTTCCTCCGTCAATTGTAATTATCGGATTATCCATGATTTTGACATTTTTTACCATGGGTAATACTTTTCAGAAAATGTACGAAATGGGTTCTGTACCATATCAGAAGAATCAGAATATAATAATGGCTATTCAAGAAGGTTCTAAACCGTTGAAAGAGTTTATGATGAAACAGACACGGGAAACTGATCTGGCATTTTTTGTAGAATTATCACAAAAAGTGCCGCCCAAAACACCGGAAGAAATTACCATCTGGCAGGTTGCACCGGCTTATATAATGAGCGAATTAAAAACTGCTTTTGAAATAGGATTTATCATATTTGTGCCGTTCATTGTGCTTGACCTTGTTGTTGCCAATATATTGCTGGCACTCGGTATGTTTATGTTATCACCAACGATTATTTCTCTGCCTTTTAAACTGTTGATATTTATAGCAGTTGACGGCTGGGCATTAATTGTTCAGGGGCTTGTTACAAGTTACAACTAGAGAGGATTTGATTTATGGAACTTTTAATGGAATATATGGCAAGAGGCTTTCTGGTGATGCTTACGATATCAATGCCCTGTGTACTGGTTGCTGCAGGCATAGGTCTGGTGGTCGGTATCTTGCAGGCCGTAACACAGGTTCAGGAGCAAACCATTGCGGCTGCGCCTAAAATTCTCGGTGTATTTCTTGTAATTATTATTGGCGGTGTCGGATTTGTAAGACTGCTTACAAATTTTTATACTGACGGAATGGCAATAGCTTTCAATGTATTACCTAAGAATGACAATTTTGTTCTGGCTGCAGATTATTACAAATACACATCTCCTTTTGAGGGTGAAATGAACGACAGGTTCAAAAACCAGCCGACTATCAATGAGATTATGAAAAATCCGGGCAAGGTTCCGTTTATTGACAGAAATTCTAAGCTTAAGTACACTCCTGCTCCAAGAACGCCTATGCCAAGACCTGATTTCGTAGAAACTAACACTATTTTAGGACGTTAATATGAAAAAATTATGTTTGACTTTAATTTTAATAATATTCGGTTCAACAGCTTTTGGTGCAAATTACATTATAACATCAGACCGTCCTGTTAAAGCTGTTTATGTGCGTAACGAGGATATTTTGACAGCGAAACCATTGTACACATTGAACAATGATAAAGAAAATATTGTTGTATCAGTGAAGAAAGACGGCAAAACGGCTATTCTTGTGAACCGTTTTGATGAAGAAATAATTCTTGATGTAAGAATAAAAGACGGCGAAATGAAGTTAAAAAATGACAAAGGATTTGAATATTTTCCTATAGATAATCCACCGGAAGTATTGGAAATTCTTCCGCCGCCGGATGTGAAATAAATTTTAAGAGGTAATTGTTTTGGAACAAATGATTGCAGAGATAATAAAAATTTTCCCGCAGGTCAACGGCTACATTGCGGCATTCTTTTTTGTCTTTGCGCGTTTGATTGGTTTTATGCGCTTTGCACCGGTGTTTAACAGGAAAGAAATTCCGGGACTTGTTAAACTCGGATTAGCTTTTGTTGTGACAATAATCTTTACGGCTATTTTAAAGCCGGATACTCCGGGAACTTATGAATCTTTTATTCTTTCAATATTTTTAAATTTTGTAGTCGGTGCAATAATCGGTTATATGGCGCAGTTGATATTACTTGCGGTTGATGCGGGCGGAGATATGATAAACATGCAAATGGGGCTATCATCCGCAATGGTATTGGATCCGACAAGCGGCACACAGGTATCTATTTTAACAAAATTGCTTTCACTGTTCGGGGTTTTGATATTCATCAATCTTGGCGGGGTATACTGGCTTCTGCGGGCATTAATGCGGAGTTTTGAAATTTTCCCAATGTATTCGTCAACGATACCACTTGCGCAATTAGTTAATATGGATTATTTGATAGAAATGTCTTCCAATGTCTTGTATATGGGGCTGCAGATAGCATCACCTGTTTTGCTGGCAACATTAGGACAGGATATTATTCTCGGGATTATTTCAAAAACAGCACCTCAGGTTAACGTATTCCAGTTAAGCTTTCTGTTTAAACCTGTTCTTGGCGCTGCAATAATGATATGGATATTACCAATGCTTGTGAATGTTATAAGCGATTACTTCCTTTCATATTCACATATATTTTAAATATAGTTGTAATGTTCAAGAGTTTTTAAACATCTTTAAAGTACCGGCTTTATTCGAAACCGTTTATCCCCTCTCCCCCATGGGGCGAGGGAATAAATTTCCAATGTTGAGGTGTCATCCTGATGCAAACATGATGTTTCAATCAACTATATTTTTCTGCATCATTAGTGCATAGCAATGTAGGTCGGATTTACGAATCCGACAAAAAAATAGAGACGCCGCGGGCGTGTGCCCCTCCCCTGTTTTTGCACGAAAACAAGTTTTCGGCAAAAACATCCCCTCCCTCGAGGGGCGGGGAAATATTCAATAAGCGAATAATTTCTTTTATAAATCAGTAGTAGTAAAAATTCTGCAGAGCCTGATTTTATAAAAGAACTTATTCCCCTATTAACACATTCACTTATCGACTCTAAAAGAATGTTATGGATGCTGAGCAGTTTTGTCCAGTTCAATGATTTCTGCATCCTCAAAATTTATGTTCTTGCCTATCGCTTTTTCAAGTGAAGCTTTTGCGGAATTGTACTGGTACAGCGCATTGTAGTAACTTAATTGTGCCTGCTGGTACAGAATTTGAGCATCTTTTAACTCTGTAGGACTGGCTTCCCCGACTCTGTATCTGCCGTAAGACAATTCGTAATTTTCTTTTGATTGTTTTACCTGAAGCATAGCTACCGGCATCTGGCTTCTTTTTTCTTCAAGTGTCAGATATGCATTTTGGATTTCTAAAAATATCTGGTTCTGTGTGTTTGCTGCATTGGCAAGCTCTTTGTCATAAAGATATCTGGCTTCTTTAATCTCATTTCTTATCTGCATTCCGTTAATTGTCGGGAAATTCAGATATCCGCCGATGTTGTAACCGTAGTTGCTGTTCCAGCTCTTACCGCCGCGCATGTATTGACCTTCAAATGATATGGTCGGGAAGTAGGATTTTTTTGCAAGTTTCAGTGTCTGGTTTGCACTTTCAACTTTCAATTCCGCCTGTTTAAGTTCAGGTCTGGCTTCGCGCGCAATGTCTATTGCCTGATTAAAAGTTATATTTACAGGGTGATAAACAAGCCGTTCCTCCACGTTGTATTTATCTATAAACGGTACGCCCATTATATTGTTCAATTTTGCAACGGCAAGATTCACTGCATTATCCGCCTGTATAAGCTGTAATTTTGCATTACTCAAATTTGTTTCCGCAATAGTTACGTCAACTTTCGGGTTCATTCCTATTTCGTAGAACGCTTTTGCCTGCTCATAAAACAGGTTAAATTTGTCTACTGTGTCCTGCGCAACTTTTTTGCTTTCAAATGCATAAAGTAATGCATAATAAGCATCTTTTGTCTGATAAATTACATCATTTACGACTGCTTCCAGAGAAGATTTGTAGGCTTCGTAATCCAGTTTTCGGATGGTTGCCTGATTTTGGGTAACCCCAAAGTCGTAAAGCATTTGCTGTAATGTAACCTGTCCGAGAAGATAATAGTTAAAAGTCAAATTTCTGCCCAATGCATCTGACAATTGCAGCTGTTTAATTTTTGTATAACCTGTTTGCCAGCTGATTTGAGGAAAATAATTTGCCCAAACCTGTTTAATTCTTGCATCAGATGCAAGTATATCCTGAAATGCAGCATTAATCTGCGGATTATTTCCTAAAGCAATTTCAAGACATTTGTCTAATGTCATGTCGATATTTTTTTCAACAGAACCCTGAATTACAAAGTCTGCATCTGTTGTTTTATTAGGAAGCACTTCTTCTGATACCGGATATTCTGATTCAATTATCTTATTTCCGATTTCCTCTTTAATCAAGGGTTGAACCAGTTCTTCTTCCGATAAAACCGGCATTGCGCTTATTCCTATTATTAAACTTGTGAGAAGTATTCTTTTCAGCATGTTTATTTTCCACCTTTTAAATGCATGTTATGAGCTTTATGAGCGATATTGAGTTTCATTTCCTCAACCATTACATAGAACGCAGGAACGAGGAATGTCCCGATGAATGCAACTGCCATCATTCCGCCAAATACCGTCATCCCTACGGAGTGTCTGCTTGCTGCGCCTGCACCCTCTGCAAATACCAGAGGCAGCAATCCTAAGATGAATGCAATGTTTGTCATCATAACCGCTCTGAAACGAAGTTTTGCGGCTTGTAATGCGGCATCTCTTATCGGCATTCCGGCCTCATGGGCATCCTTGGCAAATTCAATAATCAAAATTGCCTGTTTTGTACTTAAACCAATTAACATTACAAGACCGATTTGTGAATAAAGGTCAAGAGAATATCCTGAAACGTATTGGAAGAACAACGCTCCTACAAGTGCTATCGGAGAAATCAACAATACCGCGATAGGAAGCATCCAGCTTTCATATAACCCTACAAGGAATAAGTATATGAAAACCAGTGACATTGCAAGGATAGGCCCGATTTGTCCTTGAGATTCATGTTCCTGCAGCGAACTTCCTGACCATGCATAGCCCATATCTTTAGGCAGAACTTCATCAGAAAGTTTTTCCATAGACGCCATTGCTTGACCGGAACTTACGCCCTGCGCTGCCATTCCGTTAATCGTGATTGCCGGATACATGTTAAATCTTGTTCTTGTGTAAGGACCTACAATATTGTCGATTTTTATTACTGCCGACAGCGGAACCATTGTGCCTGCATTGTTTTTAATATAAATTTTGTCTATATCGCCCGGTCTTGCACGGAAATCAGATTCTGACTGCATATATACACGGTAAACACGACCGTATTTGTTAAAGTCGTTTATATAGGATTTCCCGAAATAGCCTGCAAGTGCACTGTAAATTTCTGAAATTGCAACTCCTTGCGCCATAGCCTTGCTTACATCAATATTCAGAAGTAATTGTGGCAGATTGGCACTATATGAAGTATAAACCATAGAAAAATCAGGGTTTTTGTTTGCTGCAGCCATAAGTTTTATTGCTTCGTCATAAAGTTCCTGAGCATTCCTGTTACCTTTATCCAGAAGCTGGTATTCAAAACCACCGAACATACCAAGACCTGAAATTGACGGCGGTGCGAATGATGCTATTGTTGCTGACGGATAGGTTGAAAAATCATTTTGAATTTTTTTCAAAATGTATTCCATCTGTAATTCTTTTTTCTTACGGTGTGACCATTCATCAAGTTCGGATACTATGAGCGCCGTGTTTTCACCTGAATAGCCTACGAGAGTAATAGTATTTGCAACACCGGGGATGCTCATCAGGCGGTCTTCAATTTCTTTTGCGACATCATCTGTTCTTGATGCTGATGAACCGTCAGGAAGTTGAATTTGTGTAAATACAGCACCTTTATCTTCTGTCGGCAAAAATCCCGTAGGTATCATTTTGAACATTAAAAGTACAAATAGGACTATGCCGAAGAATGTTAAAAGAGTTATCTTTGCGGAGTTAATAAATATTGACGCTCCGGCAAGATATTTATCTCTTACACTGTTGAACCAGTCGTCAAAAGCCTGAATGAATTTAAAGTCCGCTTTTTCTGAACCAGGTTTCAAAATCATTGCGCATAGCGCAGGTGCAAGAGTCAGTGCTACAAGTGTTGAAAGTCCGATGGATGAGGCAATACAAAGTGCAAACTGTCTGAACATCTGGCCTGTAATCCCTGACATAAAAGATACAGGTACAAATACAGCCATCAATACAAGAGAAGTTGCCATAACAGCACCAAAAACTTCTTCCATTGTAACTTCGGTAGCTTCTTTAGGGGATTTTCCCTCTTGAATGTGCCGCTGGGTGTTTTCTAATACAACAATCGCATCGTCTACTACCAGACCTACAGCAAGTACAAGCCCGAATAAAATCAACAGATTTATAGAAAATCCTAAGATATTCATAAAAATGAATACCCCGATTAATGACACCGGAATTGCGCAAAACGGAATCAATGCAGCACGTCCGCTTCCAAGGAACATATAGGTTACAATACCTACAAGTACAATTGCCAGACCGATTGCATTGATAACTTCTTTGATAGATTCACGTACAAAGTCTGTTTCGTCACGCTGGATTTTGTATTCAATCCCCTGCGGAAAACCTTTGCTTAATTCTTTCATTTTTTTCTGGATTTTATTTGAAAGGTCAACGGCGTTAGCTTCCGGCAGCTGGCTGACAGAGATAATTGCGGAGTTTTTGCCCCCGATACGTGAAAAATAAGAATAACTTTCAGCACCGAGTTCCACTCTTGCTATATCTTTTAATTTAATCTGTGAACCGTCAGGTTTTGAACGTACTACAATATTTTCAAATTCGCTTACATCTTCAAGCCTGCCGCGTGTTCTCATTGTAAGTTTTATTAACTGTTTTTCTTTCATCGGTTCAACACCTAAATCCCCTGCAGGAGCCTGAGTGTTTTGATTTTGAACG
Source organism: Candidatus Gastranaerophilales bacterium (assembly GCA_944323595.1). Taxonomy (GTDB): domain Bacteria; phylum Cyanobacteriota; class Vampirovibrionia; order Gastranaerophilales; family Gastranaerophilaceae; genus CALUVN01. The sequence continues at coordinate 8,093 of CALUTF010000025.1, forward strand.
GCAGCGCTGACTTCGCTTACGGAAATTCCGAGGTTTGCCATTTTTGTGGCATCAAGCCATATTCTCATAGAATAATCGGAAGATCCGAATACCTGAACCTGACCGACACCTTTAATACGTGCAAGTTCATCTTTAATATAAATAGATGCGTAGTTTGCAATGAACAGGTTGTCATAAGTTCCGCTCGGTGAGTTTACGGAAATCATCATCAGCCCCGGCCCGCCGGTGGTTTTTCTAACCGTCAAACCGTAACGCCTTACATCTTCCGGAAGCCTCGGAGTAACCAGCTGCAGCTGGTTTTGAACGTTTACTACCGCCATATCCGGATCAGAACCTATATCAAAATAGAGGGTTAACTTATAAGAACCGTTCTGGGATGTTGATGACATATAAATCATATCTTCAACCCCGTTTAACTGTGCTTCAACCGGTGCCGCAACAGTGGATTCAACTACGTCGGAGCTGGCTCCGGCATAAGTTGCAGACACTACAACCTGAGGAGGGGTAATTGAGGGGTATTCTTCAAGCGGTAAGCTGCTAATCATCAACATTCCCGCCAGCATAATTACAAGCGAGATTACTATTGCAAGTTTCGGTTTGTTTATAAATAAGTTCCCTGCCATTTATTATTTATCCTTTTTTTCTGTATTATTTGCTTTGTTCTTAATTTTTGCCATTTCTTCTTTTGTTTTGAGAGTAACAGGTTTACCCGGAGTTACTTTTTGCAGACCGTCTGTAATAACCATATCGCCTGCTTTTAGTCCGCTGTTTACAACCCAGAATTCTCCGTCCTGCTCGCCTGTTTTGATGTACACAAGTTCAGGAATGTCGTTTTCATCAAGTTTATAGACATATTTGCCTGCCTGATTTTCCTGAACAGCTGTCTGGTGAACGACAGGAACATTTACAGGTCTGTTAGAGAATAATTTTATAGTAACAAATTCACCGTGTAAAAGCTGGTTATTCGGGTTCTGGAAAGTAGCCCTCATTGTAACTGTACCTGTAGACTGGTCAATTTTGTTATCGTGGAAATCCTGAACGCCGGTCAGGTCATATTTTTCCCCGCTGTTGAAAGTTAGTTCTACTTTTCTGTTTGAATTATCTTCCTTGTCAGCTTCTGCAAGCAGATTGTAATCATTTGAATCCAGAGGGAAAGTTACGTAGATAGGATTGGTACTGTAAATAGTGGTCAGCGGTCCTGAACTCGGGGTAACATAGTTTCCGACTGTTACTGTTATAATACCAATTCTTCCGTCTACAGGAGATTTAACTGTTGTATAACCAAGATTGCGCTGTGCATCTCCGTAAGCTGCCTGAGCTGATGCAAGCTGTGCTTTCAGGGCATCACGCTGTGATAAAAGATTATCATATTGTGATTTTGCTATGTAATCCTTTTTAACAAGTTCAGATGCTCTCACAAGCTGTTTTTCCGCATATATTAACTGGGAGTGGATGTTATCAACATTCGCTTTTGCAACTTTTGCCGCATTGGAAAATTCTGTAGGTTCAATTAAAAATAAAGTCTGTCCTGCTTTGACAAAGTCGCCCTCTTTAAAATAACTTTTTTCCAGATAGCCTGAGATACGTGCAAGCACATTGACCTGATATTTAGAAGTAACACGTCCTGGCACTTCAAACGTTCTGATGATGGAATGTTCCTCAACAGGCTCTGCAACTACATCCGGTGCTGGTTTTGACATCGCAAGTTTTATTTTCATATTCTGGCTGTATTTGGAAAATCCGAAACGGAAGCCTATTGCAGCTATAATTATAGCCAGAGTTATTATAACTATTTTTTTCATTTCCTCTCCCTTGTCTGTGTGGTGGTTATTATTTATATTAAAAATTATATTAGAAATTATGTTGTTATTGCAACAAAAAATTTAACATAACTAAATATTTGTGTCAATGATAAAGATATGAATAGCCTGCCCGGACAAGATAATATTAGCCATACAAAGATTTTTGAATATCTAATACAGGCGACATTCCTATCTTGAAGAATCGTCTTGATACAAACATCAGGTTTGTCAAACATAAAAGAGAAAAATGCGACCGAAAGAAACGAGTAATCAGAAACTATGTTTCCGAACTTTCCTCCCGCAACCTCGGACAGGGGGTAGGGAGAGTTTTTTGTGATGATGTATGATTTGCGGAAAGCAAAGATCCTGAATTGTTTCAGCATCTTGCCCGTTCAGTGTACGACTTTATCCGACATTCCGAACTTGTGCTGAAATCTATTTAAGTCCTATTTATAAAATCTGTTTCTGTGAATAGCACGAATAATTTCTTTTATAAGCTGTAAATCTTTTTCGTCGGAAATTTGCACAAGCTGCATAACTTCCAATCTCAGCGGATTTTCGTCTTTAACTTCAGGCAGGTTGAAAAATTCATTCAAATCCAGATGCAGAATGTCAGCTATTTTTACCAGTGTTTCAATAGACGGAAAAGATTTTCCGTTTTCTATAGTGCACATATGCCTCGGGGAAATGTCAATAAGCTCTGATAATCTTTCTTGAGATATGTTTTGTTCCATCCGGCGCAGACGAATCTGTCTGCCGATAAATTTTTTGTCTAAACTCATCATATCCTTACCTGTGTTGTTTATAGTAGCTATAAGTTTATTTACTAATAATGATATTTATATCAAGATACTTGACAAATTGATATAAATATCGTATAATAGTAATGTGGACAATTTTTTGAAAGGATGGTTTTATGTTTAAAAACGGATTTAAGATGGTACGCAGCGGTTTCACACTCGCAGAAGTATTGATTACATTGGGTATCATCGGGGTAGTTGCGGCAATGACAATGCCGACTTTGATGAACGCAACAAACGGTGCACAGTACAAGACAGCTTACAAAAAAGCTTTATCAGTAATTTCTCAAGCTGTAGTATTGAACTTAGCTCTTGATGATTACGACTTAGGTACTACAACTTCAACAGGTACAGGCTCAGGTGATTTTTCTGTATTTACATTATTGAATAAAAGAACAAATGTTGTAAGAAATGCAATAGGTGCAATTGATGGTTACAAAGTTATTTTACGTGGTGAAGGAGAAGGCACAGTAGATTCTCAAGGTACACAAGTAGACGCACCAGAAAGCAGTAATTATACTGTATTCTTTAATGACGGTATTATGTTTACATTTAAAGGTGCCGCTCAAAATTGTACTAAAAGTAAAGTTATGGTAGATGATGAACCAGCTGATAATACTAATTGTCGCGGTTTTATCGATGTTAACGGTACAAAAGCTCCTAACAGAGAAACAGTTTGTTCTAGAGGTTCAGGCGATAACTGTGTAGTTGACAGTCCGGCTGATATTTATCCGGTTGTATTCTATGATCAGGGTATTTATCCTGCAACTGATGCCGGTCGTGCTATATTGTACAAAAAATAATTCTTATAACCAAATAAATTTTGTTATAACTTTTTCACGCCTGCCCGAAACCAGGCGTGTTTTTTTATATAGTTTTCTTTGCTTAACATCATGTTTGCTACCTCACCCCACCCCCTCTCCTACTAAGGAGAGGGGAATAGAATTCCCATTTTGAAGAGCAGTAATGTAGGTCGGATTTACTAATCCGACAAAAAATAGTATTAGGGGGTTAAAACTTCTTGAACATTTTTTATAGGCGGCAATGCCAATGTTGCGGAGCAGTATTGATGTAAACTTATATATCCCTCCCCCTCGAGGGGAGGGATTAAGGGAGGGGGCATACTTCCGTTACATCGTACAAAATCTGACGATGTAGAAAAATATTGTTGATGGGAACACTATGTTTGCTACAGGAAAGTTCGGAAACGTAGTTTCTGATCACTCGTTTCATTCGGACGCGTTTTTCTCTTTTTCATGTGCTGTTTCTTTCTCTTTTACTCGCAATAAAAGAGAAAGAAATGAACATGAAAGAAAATTTATTGTCGGCTTAGTAAATCCGACCTACATTACTGTAATTTAGTATTGTTGGGCAAGTATGCCCAACCGACTTGCCCTAATACAGGCGACTTTTTGAATGTTGAGGAGCCGTATTGATGCAAACATCATGTTTGTACCCCTCACCCTAGCCCTCTCCCCCAAGGGGCGAGGGAACTTTATTTCGACAAAAGCCGCAATTTTAAAGATGTTCAAAACTTCTTGAACGCCTAATACAGGCGACTTTTTGAATGTTGAGGAGTAGTCTTGATGCAAACATCATGTTTGCCAAACATTATGTTTGCCGGCGGTCAGACATATTAATATTTGCGTGCGTTTATGCTATAATCTTATTGAGGGGCGAGATGATTAGAACAGCAGTATTTGCTTTTTATGACAAAAATTCTATAATTGACGATTACGTAATCAGATACATAAAAGAACTAAAGCAATCCTGTTTGCGTGTAATTTTTGTTTCCTGCGTAAGACTCTCCGATTATGAAAAAAACAAAATCCGCGGGTATGTGAATTTTATTATTGACGAAGACCATAATGAGTATGATTTCGGCTCCTACAAACGCGGGTTCAAATATATTGATACCAACCTTACCGATGAAGTTGTTTTTGTAAATGACAGCTGCTATGGTCCTTTGTTTCCTCTTGATAAAATTTTTGAAAGAATGAACGAAAATGATTGCGATTTTTGGGGGATGAGTGAAAATAAATACGGGCTGGTTAAAATAGGCGACAGGTATAAATCGATTAAACGTGCTCATCTGCAATCTTATTTTATGGTTTTCAAAAAAAATGTAATAAATTCTGAAGTATTTGTCGATTTTATTAACTCTGTTCAGGAAGAACATAAAAAAAATGATATTATTATTAATTACGAAATCGGGCTAAGCGAAAAGTTAAAAGAAGCCGGATTTAATTACGCTACTTACGTAAAAGAAACCGGTGATAATCCGACTATTTATAAGTGGAAAGAACTTATTCTCAAACATCATTTCCCTTTTATAAAATGCTCTCTTTTAAGGCTGGTTAATAACAATACTGTGACAGTAAACGGCTGGCAGGATGTGATTAAAAGTGTATCGGACTATCCTGTGGATTTAATCGAAAAAAATCTCAAACGGACTTATGCGCACGAGCCAAACGATATTAATGCACCGAAGTTGTCAAAACAACTTTACTTCGGAATGCTTTCCAACCTGCCGAAAAATCTGGTGCGTATAATTAACACTGATAAAAATGTTTTTTATAACGTGTTTAAGGACTGACAGTGAGCCTTACTGTTTGTAATTTAATATCTTTACGATATAATGAATGCAGATAAAATTTCAGGTGGAAAAATGATTACAGAAACCAAAACTTCTACAATAGCCGATATAGTTAAAGATACAAATTTACAGCACGTGGCTATCATTATGGATGGCAACAGACGGTGGGCAAAAGAAAAAAATCTGCCGTCAGCTTTCGGGCATAAAAAAGGCGTTGAGTCGCTTAAAACAACTCTCAAAGCCTGCCATAAATTCGGTATTAAATATTTGACTGTTTATGCTTTTTCTACGGAAAACTGGAACAGAAAACCGGAAGAAGTCAGTTTTCTTATGGATTTGCTTGCAAATACAATTAAAAATGAACTGGCTGAACTTAACGAAAATCAGGTTGTGATTAATTTTATCGGTGATTTGACAAAATTAAACCCGAAACTGCAGTCAATTTTAAAAAATGCTGTTGACGTTACGGCAAATAATACCGGTGTAAGATTGCAGATTGCGTTTAATTACGGTGCGCGTGACGAAATTGTACACGCCGTAAAAAATATTATGAAAAGCGGTATTTCTCCTGATGATGTTACGGAAGATACGATTTCAAAAGCGCTTTATACGTCCGGTATTCCTGATCCTGATTTATTGATAAGAACGGGCGGCGAGATGAGAGTTTCAAATTATTTGTTGTGGCAGATTGCGTATTCGGAATTTCTTGTAACAAAGCAATTCTGGCCTGATTTTAACGAACAGTCGCTTGCTGATGCAGTTATGGAATTCAATCACAGACAAAGAAGATACGGTGCATAATGGAAATTGTTTTTGCTACTGCTAATCCGCATAAATTGGAAGAAATTAACGAGATATCAAAGGGTTCCGGTATAAAATTTGTCCTGCCTCCGGCGGGGTTCAATCCTGTTGAAAACGGCTCCACTTTTGAAGAAAATTCTATGATAAAAGCACGGGAAGCAAACCGTTTGAGCGGTAAAATGTCACTGGCTGATGACTCCGGATTATGTGTTGATGCACTGAACGGCGCGCCAGGGCTTTATTCTGCAAGATATGCGGGAACACAGGCTGAAAAAATTGATAAACTTCTGGCTGAAATGAAAAATCAAACAAACCGCAGGGCAAAATTTGTTTGTACAATGACTCTTCTGGATGCTGACGGAAAGACTCTATGTGTAAAAACAGGGGAATGTCACGGGCAGATTGCGTATAGTCAGGCAGGATGCGGCGGATTTGGTTACGATCCGGTATTTCTTGTCGATGGCACTGACAAGACTATGGCTGAAATGTCAGAACACGAAAAAAATGAAATTTCCCACCGCGGTCGCGCGCTTAGAATGGTATTGGAGTTTTTGAAAGAGCTTTGATGTCTATTGTTGTTTGTCATTTAACACGACGCTGACTGATTTTTTTTAATCCAAATTGAACTTTTCTGAATTGTTTTTGGATAAAATAAATTCCTGACAGCACAAGCGTTTTTATGATAAAAATTAATAATGCTGTATCCTTTTTATTTTTGTTATAAATATCCAGATATGCGGCAATATTTATCAAGCAGGGGCGTCGTTTCTTTGCTGATATGTAACTTTTTTGGTGTATGCGCCATTTTGTCAGTTTCTCCGGAATATAATAAAAATAGTTTTCTTTTGCAAGATGAATATACAGCCACCAATCAAGAAGTTTATCTACAGGTGTATTGAACACCTCTTCTGTCAGCACTGATTTTTTTATCATTACAGCCGAAAATGTTAAAATTCTGTTTTGTACATTCAAATATTTAAAAAGATTTTTTGGATAAGTAAATTTTGATAAAAAGTCGTTATTTTTTTCAAAGATTTTTTTTACGCGAAAGATTTTATCAGCATCTCCGAAAAGTTCAACATCATTGAATATTAATGCAGCATCAGGATATTTTTGTATGATGTCATTTTTTTTTGAAAGATAATCCGTCCGCCATATATCATCACTTTCCAAAAATGCTATGTATTCGCCGCCGGCTTCCTGGATTCCTCTTAAAAGTGTTTGCTTCAGTCCTGAATTTTTTTCGTTTCTGATTAATCTGATTCGGCTGTCGGTGTAACTTTTGATTATTTCAACAGAATTATCAACGGAACAGTCATCTACTATAATAAGTTCCCAGTCAGTAAAATCCTGAGAGAGAACCGAGTCAATACATTCTTTTATATAGTTTGCGTAATTGTAGCTTGCTGTAATTATGGAAATCATTTTTTTATTATACAAAAAAAGAGGAAATATTATTTCCTCTTTTTCAATTAATTATTTGAAGTTGTTTTTATGAGCAACCTGAGTAACCGCATTTCAAACAGATAAAGCATCCCTCTGCCATTTGAATTTCATTGCCGCATTCAGGACATTTTACTGTTTTGATTTCACCTGTAGGTTCTTCATCTTTCACTTCTTCAACTACCGGTTTAATTTCAACTTTAGATTCTTCTTTCTTTTTTGCATCAAGATTCATCGGTTGGAATTGACGGCTGTTATTTCTGTAAACTGTGATACCTTTAAGGTTATTTTCATAAGCAAGGATATATGCTTCTTTGATATCATCGCGTGTAGCATTTTCTTCAAAGTTAACTGTTTTTGATACAGCGTTATCAGTATGAAGCTGGAATGCTGCCTGCATTTTTACGTGCCAGTAAGGAGATACGTCGTGTGCAGTTGCAAAAATATGCTTGATTTTATCTGAAATTCCGTCAACGTGTGCCACAGAACCGTCTTTTGCAATTTTCTTCATCAAGTCTTCAGAATATAATCCATGTTGAATCATATAATCTTTGAAGATAGGATTAACTTCAAGCATTTCAGTGCCGTCCATAATCAGTCTTGAGAATACAAGCCCGAATAATGGTTCAACACCGCCTGATGCAGATGCTATCATTGAAATTGTTCCTGTCGGAGCAATACATGTTGTTGTTGCATTTCTGATTCCGTATTTTTCAATTTGCTCATCAAGTTCTTTCCATTGCTCGTCAGAGATGATACCGGCAGATTTTCCTTTGTATTTGTTATAAAGGAAGTTTTTGCCGTCATATACACTGCCCGGGAAGTTGTTAAATCTTCCTCTTTCTTTTGAAAGTTCTATAGATTCACACTTAGATTCATAGTCAATGAATTCCATAACCTGAGCGGCAAGTTTTGTACCTTCGGTTGAATTATACGAAATTTCCATTTTCATAAGCATATCAGCCCAGCCCATTACGCCAAGACCGATTTTTCTGTTATTTTGAACCATTTCGGAAATTTGCGGGAGCGGATAATTATTAACAGTGATTACGTTGTCTAAGAATCTGATAGCTGTTCTTGTTGTTTCAGCCAGTAAATCCCAGTCAACTTTTCCGTCTTTAACCATCAAACCAAGGTTAATTGAGCCGAGGTTACATGCTTCATAAGGAAGAAGCGGAACTTCTCCGCACGGATTTGTTGATTCAATTTCACCGATTAAAGGTGTAGGGTTATCAGCATTCATTTTGTCAATGAATACGATGCCCGGTTCACCGTTTCTCCATGCTCCGTCAACAATCATATCAAATACTTTTTTAGCGCTTAATCTGCCCACAACCTGATTATTTTGCGGGTTTACCAGATCATAATCAGTACCGTTTTTATAGGCTTCCATAAATTTGTCGGTCACTGCAATTGAAATATTGAAGTTATTGAGTTTGTTATTGTCTGATTTACATTCAATAAATTCAAGGATATCAGGGTGATCAACTCTTAAAATACCCATATTGGCACCGCGTCTTGTTCCGCCCTGTTTAACAGCTTCGGTTGCAGCGTTGAATACTTCCATAAATGAAACAGGACCTGAAGAAACGCCCATTGTAGAACGGACAACACTGTTTTTCGGTCTGAGTCTTGAGAATGAAAAACCTGTACCACCGCCTGATTTATGAATTAATGCTGTATTTTTAATAGTTTCAAAGATACTTTCAAGAGAATCTTCAACCGGCAAAACAAAGCATGCTGCTAATTGTCCGAGTTCTCTGCCCGCATTCATTAAAGTCGGTGAATTCGGCATAAAATATCTGTGTGTAATTGCATTATAAAATCTGTCGGATAATTTTTTTACGTCTTCTTCAGAAGCTCCGTATTTCAAATCTCCTGCAGCAATTGCATCGGAAACACGTCTGAACATATCTGCCGGTTTTTCAACGCAATTTCCGTTTTTATCTCTTTTCAGGTATCTTTTTTCAAGTACTTTAATTGCGTTTTCTGACAGGGTCAAACTTTCATCTAATGTATTCACATTAACCTCCATTGTGTATTATTTCTCTATCCCTTATTTTTATAGTAACGCGCATGCTTTTTAACAGCATGTCTTTTAATTTATCTTACATCAATTTGTAAAGTCATGGCAATGGTAAAACAAAAGATTTACGAATTGTAACCAAAAAAAATTTTTATTTTTTGTATTTGCATGTTTAATATATAATATTTATGCTAATGAAACATTCAAGACTTACAGCATTGATATTTATAGCCCTTATATTAGGGATAATAGTAGGTCATTTTGCCCCGGATTTTGCGGTCAAAATGCGCCCTCTTGCTGCTATTTTCCTGAGAATGGTCAAGATGATTATAGCACCTTTGCTGTTTGCAACACTTGTTATCGGTATAGCAGGTCATGGTGATGCAAAAAGTCTTGGCAAAATCGGCATTAAAACAATTATTTATTTTGAAATTGTTACAACTCTGGCGCTGATAATCGGTTTATTTATGGCAAATGTATTTAAGCCCGGTGTTGGTTTTGTATCAGGAACAACTCCTGATGCTATTCAAATGCAGGAAGCCGGTCTTATGGCAGCAACACAGGCACATACTTCAATCAGTGCTATGGTGACTGATATTTTCCCGACCAGTATCGTTGATGCTATGGCGCAGGGAAATTTGTTACAGATAGTTGTCTTTTCAATATTCTTTGCGCTTGCAATTTGTGCTGTTGGGAAAGCTGCACGTCCTGTTTTGGATGTGTTAAATTCCGTATCGCAGATTATGTTTAAATTTACGGAATATGTCATGTATTTTGCCCCGCTTGGGATTTTTGGCGCAATCGCCGCAACGGTTGGGGCTAACGGACTTTCTGTTTTGAAAAATTATGCAAAAATTATCGGTGCTTTATACATAGCGCTTGCAGTATTTGTTTTGTTGGTTCTCATAATTGCGTGTAAAATTGTTAAAATATCATTCAGAACCTTGATAAAGGCATTGCAGGAGCCTGCGTTTTTAGCATTTACAACAGCAAGTTCAGAGGCTGCATTCCCGAAAGCAATGGAGATTATGGAACGCTTCGGGGTGCCTAAAAACATTGTCGGTTTTGTAATGCCGACGGGGTATACGTTTAACCTTGACGGCAGTACTCTATACCTTGCGATGGCAGTAATTTTCTCATCACAAATTGTCGGTATCAATCTGGATTTGAATCAGCAAATCATAATTATGTTAGCTTTAATGCTTACCAGTAAGGGGGTTGCCGGAGTCCCGAGAGTCTCTCTTATAGTTCTTGCCGGAACACTTGCAAGTTTTAATATTCCTATTCTTGGTGTCGCAATCCTTCTGGGTATAGATCAAATTCTCGACATGGGCAGAACGACTGTTAACCTTATAGGGAATTGCGTTGCAACAGTTGTTATCGCAAGATGGGAAAATGAATTTAATTATGACAAAATGAAAACTTTTATAGTAGAATCAAATAAAGATAAATTGGATTTAGATTTGTCCCGTTTAAAAAATATTAAAAATATATGTACAAAGCATCATTTTGATGCTACAACAGAAGCAGTTACAGAAAATATTGAAGAAGGATAGGGGAAATGAGCAATACCGAAACTAAAGTGGAATACAAAGATACCTTGAATTTACCTCAAACCACGCTGGAAATGCGTGCTAACGCAACTGTAAAAGAAATTTCTACCCAAAAATTCTGGGAAGAAAATAAAATTTATGAAAAAAATATTGCTCAAAGAGATAAAGCAAATAAATTCGTTCTCCATGACGGTCCTCCATATTTGAGTTCCGAAAAAATACACGTCGGCACTGCTCTGAATAAAATTTTGAAAGATATTTTGATTAAATACAAATCACAATCAGGGTGTTATGCACCTTATGTTCCGGGCTATGACGGGCATGGTCTTCCTATTGAAAATGCCGTTGTGAAAAATATTAAAGGCGGCAGAAGCGCCCTCACTCCGGCAGAACTCAGAGCTAAATGCAGAGAGTTTGCTCATAAAAATCTCAAAGGTCAGGAATCAGAATTTAAACGCCTCGGTGTATGGGGTGACTGGGAACATCCTTATTTGACAATTGCTCCTGATTTTGAAGCTGAACAAATCAGAGTTTTTGGACAAATGTACAAAAAAGGTTATGTAGAAAAGGGTATGAAGCCGGTTTACTGGTGCGCATCATGCGAAACTGCTCTTGCTGAAGCTGAAGTTGAATATGCTGATCATACTTCTACATCTATTTACGTAAGATTTAAATTTGATGAAGAGTCTGTTTCTAAAATTAATACAATGATTGACGGGGCTAAAGGCAAAGATATTTATGCTGTTATCTGGACAACTACTCCGTGGACAATTCCGTCAAACATGGCTATATCAATGCACCCGAATTTTGAATATACATTCTTTGAATACAAAGGTGATGTATATGTTGCTGCTCAGGAACTTCTTGGCGCTTTTCTTGCTGATGTTGAATGGGAAGAAAAAGATATCAAAGTTCTCGGCTCTGTTACAGGTAAAGAATTAGAACTTTTAAATACTAAACATCCGCTTGCAGATAGAAAATCACCGATAATTCTCGGGGAACATGTTACTCTTGATGCAGGTACCGGTTCGGTTCACACTGCTCCCGGACACGGGCTTGAAGACTATGAAGTCGGATGCCGCTACGGAATAGAAGTATTCTCTCCGTTAGATAGCCGCGGTGTTTGGACTGACGCTGTTCAGGATAAAGATTTAGAGGGTGTTCCTTATTATAAAGGAAACAAAATTGTTATAGAAAAACTCCAAAATTGCGGGGCTCTTCTTGCTCAACAGGATATTCAACACAGCTATCCGCACTGCTGGAGATGTAAAAATCCTGTTATTTACCGTGCAACGCCGCAATGGTTTGTCAAGGTTGATAAATTCCGTGCTGAAACACTTGATGCAATTAAAGACGTTAAGTGGATTCCAGCAAACGGTGAAAACAGAATTTCAAATATGGTTGAAAGCCGTTCAGACTGGTGTATTTCCCGTCAAAGAGCATGGGGTGTTCCTATTCCGGTATTCTATTGCGAAGATTGCGGCGAAACCATTGTAACCGATGAAACTATTGAAAATATTGCTAAAATTTTCGAAAAAGAAAGCTCTGACGCATGGGTAAAATATTCTGCAGAAGAACTTCTTCCAAAAGGATTTGTATGTCCTAAATGCGGTAAAACACATTTCCGTAAAGAAAATGATATCATGGATGTATGGTTCGATTCAGGCGTTACCTGGAGAGCTGTTGTAGAAAAACGTTCAGAACAGCTCGGGCATACTCCTGTTGAAATGTATCTTGAAGGTTCTGACCAGCATAGAGGCTGGTTCCAGTCTTCACTTCTAACTTCCGTAGCAACTCAAGGGAAAGCTCCTTATAAAACAGTTTTGACTCACGGATTTGTTTTCGGTGAAGACGGCAGAAAAATGTCTAAATCTTTAGGCAACTATATCAGACCTGATGATATTATAAAAAATTACGGCGCTGATATATTAAGATTATGGGCAGCTTCAGTAGATTACCGTAATGATACCAAAATCGGCGATAATATTATTAAACAGCTTGTCGAAATTTTTAAGAAAACAAGAAATACCGCAAGATTTTTGCTCGGAAATCTGTTTGATTTCGACCCTGCTGTTGATTATGTACAGTATGACGATTTGAAAAATATTGACAAATTCGCACTCCATAAACTCAACAACCTGATTGAAAATGTAACGGAAGCATTTGAAAATTATGAGTTTTACAAATATTTCCAACACCTGCAAAATTTTGCGGCAGTTGACCTGAGTGCATTTTACCTTGATATCGTAAAAGACAGACTCTATACGGCAGGCAAAAAATCACTCTCCAGACGAGCATGCCAGACAGTATTATACGAAACACTGCAGGCACTGGTAAGAATTTTAACCCCTGTAATGCCTCACCAGGCTGAAGATATCTGGCAAAATGTTCCGCTCTGTCAGCGCGGCGGCTTGGAAAGCATACTTCTTTCCGATTGGGCTAAGCCTAATCCTCAATGGAAAAATGAAAAACTTGATGAGGATTTTACAAAAATCTTAAAAGCACGCGAAGTCGTAACACGTGCAATTGAACCACTCAGAGCTGACAAAAAAGTAGGAAGCTCTCTGGAAGTTGCAGTTCATATCAAAGCTGATGATGCGGAAGTTTTAAAAGCTAACGCAAGCGAACTTTGCAACATATTCATCACATCACAGGCTTACGTATGTGATGAAGCCCCTGATAACGTTCTTAATGAACACGCCGAAGACGGATTTACCGTTTGGGTAACTAAGGCAGAAGGCGAAAAATGCGAACGCTGCTGGAAATACCGTAAACTAGGCTCACATTCCGGATTTGAAACGATTTGTGATGAATGTTACGAAGCGATAAATACATAATAGGAGAGTAAAATATTAATAAAAAATATGTGTGGAAATTCGTTTCCGAAATTTCCACAGATTTTCACCCCGAAAAATTTACAAAAATATTAATTTTTGTAAAAGTTTTTCACCCCAAAACGTAAATATAGTCAATTTTTCTACGTTTTAATTGTTTAAATATATGGTAAAAAGTTAGGATTGAAATTATGAAGACAAATTTGAAAGTACAAAACCCCAACGGGTCAGCAAAGACTCTGCCTATCGGTGCAAGATTTTTAACTTGTCTCGGTGCTTTTTTTGCAGGCACTGATAACATACTTGCGGATCAGGTAGTAATGGGTCTTTTCCCGTCTGTAGACAAGGATACAAAACATAATAATTAATAATTATGCTTTGTAACAAAATGTAAAAAATCCATTCCCGGAATTAAAGTTTTTTCGTAAAAATGTCGTATAAGATAGTACAGAGTTACGATAAAACGAAAGGACCGAACCAAGCTATGGGAATGGCAGCATCACAAGCCAGACTTCTTAGTATAACTGCTCGTTTGACGGATAACGAGAACTCAGGGCAAAGTTTGTCTTTTACAAAGATAAGCCTTGCCAATCAGACTGAGCAGTTAAATGCTGATTACAATGAAGCATTAAACAAAACTAAGTTAACAGTTTTGACAGGTTTTAACGGTTCTGAAGAAGTTTATGAAGATATAAACTATGGTCTTATGACTAATTACGGCAAGATTGCCGGTGGTTTGCAATACTGTGTTACTGATACCAAAGGAAGAATTCTTGTTACAACAGAGCAGGCTGAGGCCTTTATTAACAGTAACGGCGATTATAATAAATTTATGCAGGCATTAGGTTATACTATTGCTGATATTACTGTAACCGAAGACGATGAAACCGCTGCTGCCAATGACGATGATGTTGCAGCAAAAGTTGACGCCGCACAAAGCAAAATTCATGAAGCCTGGGATAAATATCTTACATCTGTAGGTATTCATTATGGCGATGAAGAGCACAGCGTAGACTATGATTGGGTTGATAGTACAGGATGTCCTATAGCTGTTGTTGATGACGGTGCAGGCGGCACTGAACAAATTCCGCTGACTTATGAGGGAACAACTCAGGAACAGCGTGAACTTTATGATTATGCGGTTGCTTTGACTGAGGCATACTATGGCAATCTGACTTTAAATACGACAAATTCAGCTGGTGGTGCAGGTTTAAAAACAGCGGCATTCTCTGAAAATGTTCCGGAAATGGATTTTCTTAAAAATATTTTCTATAAGATGAGTTCATCTGATTTCTTTACATATACAACTGATGCGACTAAAGCTCAAGATGATCCCACACATTATATTCTGGCTTCACAAACAAATGCCATGAATAATGAGGCAACAGATCTTACAACTTCACCTATAGATGATAACAATACCTTTGAACAATTTCTACGGAATGGTACATTACTGTTGGAAAGATTTTCAAGTAAAGATGGCGAATTTGTAACCACAACACTTTCTGACGATTCTTGCATTCAGGAAGTAGAAGATGAACGTGCTATTGCTCAGGTTGAAGCTCAGTACGAACAAGATATGACACGTCTGGAAAATGAAGATAATAAAATTGATTTACAATTGAAAAAATTAGATACAGAGCATACAGCTTTACAAACAGAATACGATTCCGTCAAGAACGTAATCGATAAGAACATAGAAAAAACATTTAATATGTTCTCATAGTGTAAATATAATATAAGTTAATAATTTAAACGACAGATTTCCTTTCCCATAAGATAAGATTTCGTAACTTTTCCATGCCACTTTTTCCTAAAAAGTGGTTTTTTATTATAGTTTTTTTATCAAAATTTAAAAGCCCCTTTGAAGATTTCAAAAGGGCTTTTATTAAATTAATTATATTATGAAACTTAAGCTTTAGCAGCTCCTGATTTTTCGATAATTTCTTTTTCGATATTAGCAGGAACTTGTTCATAGCATTTAAATTCCATAGAGAATGTACCGCGGCCTTGAGTATTAGATCTCAAGTCGGTTGCGTAACCGAACATGTTAGCCAGCGGAACAAGTGCTCTAACGATTACGTTACCTGTGTTGCCCATAGGTTCCTGACCTTCAACACGTCCGCGTCTTCT
>CALUTF010000026.1 GCA_944323595.1 Candidatus Gastranaerophilales bacterium
CGCCCCATTTAAAAAAGCTCGCAGTAAAGCGAGTTTTTTTGTGTCTGATGAGGGTGAGAACCCATCAGAGGTTCGAGCGCGAGGCGGCAGAGGGCGCAGGCTTGCTGACAAAATGGCAAAGCCATTGCAGGCAGCAACCGAAGACCCGTTTAACGCCGCCGAGTAAGACAATCCCATCAGGCGCCCCATTTTTTTTATTTGGAGTGTGTATGTCCAGATTATCAGAACGTATTGAAAACTTTAACAGTTTTTTTTAAAATTTTTTCTGATGCTGTGAATGCTTATAATAAAAATAACTCTGATGTATTGACTCATATGGCTTTAATACAATCTTTTGAAGTTTGTTTTGAACTGTCATGGAAAGTTTTAAAGGACTATTTAAAAGTTAAAGGTCTTAATGTATATTTGCCCAAAGATGTGATAAAAGACGCCTTTGCCAATGAAGTTATAACCAATGGTCAGGTATGGATTGATATGCTTGATGCCAGAAATTCTATTTCTCATGAATATAATTTGGACAAGGTTAATTTGATTATTCAAAAAATTTCAAGTAATTATTATGATGAAATTTCTAAATTCGCAGAACAGGTAAAGGATTTTCATGAATAAATTCGGACTATCGCAAAGAACTATGGATGACTTGTTAAATTATTTTTCATCCAGAGCTGATGTAGATAAGGTTGTTATTTACGGCTCACGTGCTAAAGGAACTTTTCATAACGGCTCTGATATTGATTTTGCTGTATGGAGTGACAATCCTGATGCTTCTTTTAAAATTGCAGCGGAACTTGATGAATTGCCAACACCGTATAAATTTGATGTTGTAAATTATGAATTTCTCTCTCATGATGGGATGAAAAATAGTATTGACCAAGACGGTGTATTATTTTATCAGAAATCTATTTCAATTTAATTCTAATTTTAATATAAAATGTATAACGAATTTTAACAATTTTTGTTGAAAGCTAGCAAAATAAATTTTGTTTGCTTTTTATATTAAATACGTTAAAATTTAGAAATGGAAAGTTATGCGCGTTCAATCAGTAAATCTTTTATCGACCGGTAAAGTAAATGCAAAAAATCAAAATAAAAATAATGTATATTCTACAAATGTTCTATCAGAGTCTAAATTACCTTTTGTATCTTACAAAGACTACAACATAACATTTGGGGAGCGGCTAAACAGAACTCCTGAAGATTTTTATGCTCAAGCCTTTAATATTGATAATATGCCTGATACGGTTAGAAAATATTTGTTTGAGGATTTTGAAGAAAGACGTCACATGCCGCCGGCGCAACTTCAAAGACAGGCATTTGAGTATTTGAAGCTTGCTGATAATGTGCAGGATATAAAAGACATGTATCCTGATGAACCTTTATTTGTGCACTTAAAAGAAGTGAAAGATACAAAGCCAAACACCGGCATTTTACTTCTTTTAAAATGGGATGCCCAGACCTCTCAGACTCCTATTTTTAAAGATAAACAAAATAAAGATTTAACAACTTATCTGTTGAAAAAAGTTTATTTAGAGGGAAAAACAATAGATGAACTAAATACTGATTTTGATAAAGACGCAACAGACGAGATTAAACGCGAACTCGGAGTGAAAGATAAAAAATATTTTTCTCATAGTAATATCTATACTCTCGGTATCCGATATCCAAAACTTCCTTATTACAATTCGTTCCTGGCGACAAGAAACGACAAAGAGTATATTCCGACTGTAAGAAAATCTAGTATTCCTGTTTCAGATGAAACAAAAGAAAAATTATCTGTTGCAATGACAAAATGGTGGAGCGGTTTAAATCAGATGGAGCGTGCTGAGCAAATTCAAAAAATGCTCAATGGCAAAGAAATGTCAAACTCGATATTTACAAAATATCAGGGACAGATTATGACTATTGCAGCAGCACAAATGGGTTTTAGCGAGAAATTGTCTGATATATTTTCTGAAAAATATTCAGATTCATCTTTTGTTATTGATTTTCCTACATTTTCAGAGCAACAGCGTGAGATTATGCTTGAGTTCTGGAATAAAGATCCGGAGTTCCGTACCAAATATTCACAGGCTCTTCAAGATACTATAGCCGAATTTGAGGTTGCATATTACAGCGATGATAAATCTCAATTGGAAATGCTGTTGAACAAAGCTCTTGATTTAAAAGCTAGAGTTCTAAACAAAGCCCGTGAAAAACAACAAACAAAGCGTGAGATGCAAAAGCTTACGCAGGCAACGCAACATGATGCTCAGGTGTCCGAAAACCCTAGGAGAACGTCAGAAAAGCAACTCAATGAGGTACAAACAGTTGACTTGAATTCTCCAAATACAATTAATAAACTATATAGAAAAGTTCAGATGGATTCTATGAGATTTTATACTGATTTGTACAAGAGCACTTTTATGGACTTTCTGCTGAAGAACACTACTCTTACTGTTAGGAAAGTGGCTGTTGCTCTCTCTCAGCCTGATGCTCAAAAATTTTTGAATATTGATGATCAAGAGTTCAATGAAATAAAAAAAGTAGATACAGATAAATATAAAAATTTAGTTGACTATTTCTACCTTAAATATCCACTGGTCGCCGCAACAAATGAATTTGTTCTTAATAAATTATTATATGAGTTAACAGGAAATCCGGAAGTATTCACGTTTAATAGGCAGGGACCAGTTGAATTTATAAAAGAACATAATCTTGAGCAAGAAGTTTTGAGACACCGTGACCGGTTAAATTCTGAAATGAAAAAATTTGCCAGAACTTCAACAGGTAAAGAATTAGATGACTTTGCAAATTTGGAGTTTGATACGGCTGTAATTTTGCATGTAAATCAAGGCTTCAAATATCATCCGGAATATAGTTATGAAATGCAAACAGCAGGAATGATGCATGACTTATATCATCAAGATCCGGAAAATTACAAAGCATTTTTGAAAAATTATAACGCGGCGATAAAGTATTACAATAATCCAGCCTCAAGTCCGCATGCAAAAGAAGTTATTATGGAACATCTTGTTGCTGAGTATATAAACTGGCTTACCCGTAAGGAACCTAATGCCATGTTTGACTATATGAACGGCGTTTCCGTTTCTAAAAAGCATAAAGACCTTGATAAAAATTATAATATAGATATGTCATCTATATCTTCACTTCAATTAGGGCTTCAGCAATATTTGCATAAAAATGAAACAAAATTCTGGGTTCCTGAAGTGGAAGATGTGTTCCTTAACTTTGCAGTAAAACATGAGTATGCTAATAGTGAAATACTATCAAGCTTTTTATCTACAAATATTGAAAAATACAATACTCCATTCCGGAAACTCGGTGCACATGATAAAAAAGTGGCTGTTGAAATCTCCAAAACTTTCACCCGCGTTCTTCATGATGATTTTGAATTCAATGAGCCGTTTTTAACAAATGCTAATAATGCAGCCATTAATTATACGCTTTATACATTAACACATAAACCAGGTGCTCTTGCTAATAATCCAGTTGAGGCGGCTAATTTCATAAAAAGACATCATCAGGAAATAAAACTGTCCGCGGCTTCCGAAACGGTTGCCAGAAAATATAAAGAATATTTACAAACGCTTCCAGAGGGTAAAGTTGACGAGTTTTATCATTCGACGTTTCTTCCTGTTCTGATGGATATTGCTCAAAACGGCGTAGAGTTTACTCATATAATAATGCCTGATAAATTTAAACAGGAGCAACAGGTCATTCTTAATGGAATAAAATCTGAAGATAAAAATTTAAGTACACTCCTGCATATATATCTTAACGGTAGAAAGGCGTTTATAAAAATTTTAGACGATAGCACTATTCCTGATGAAGATAAGGATGAGCTCAGAGAAAAGATTGTTGTAGATTTTATACAAAAATATAAACATTTTGAAAGTCGAATGAACTCTTTGTAGTTAGTTTTTTAACTTTTTCTGCTTAATATTCTGATAGACATCGTTTGTTATTTCACAATCTTTCAATGCACGGTGGTGTCCTTTTGTGCTTATATTAAAGTATTCTGCCAGAACCTGCAGTCTGTGGCTTGTGAGTTCGGTACAATATTTGCGTGATACTTTCAAAGTGTCGACCGCTGTATTATTAAAATCTTTTTGAAAATGTTTTTTCAGGTTATGTTTGATAAACCTAAGGTCAAATTTTACATTGTGACCTAAAATGGTATCATCCTCTATGAACGATATAAAATCAGGGAGTACTTTTGTTATATCATTTGCATCCTTGACCAGTTCATCCGAAATACCTGTTAAACCTCTTATAAAAGAATTAATGTGTCCGCCCGGTTTGACAAGTGAGGTAAATTCATCTACAACTTTGTTGTTTCGGATTTTTAATGCAGAAAGTTCTATAATTTCGTTTTTTTCGCACGATAATCCTGTTGTTTCAATATCTATTACCGTGTAGTTATCAGGAAATTCCTGCTGTTTTGCATTTGTTTGTATCATACATATATTATATCATATTAGCTGAAAAATTTATTAAAGAATTCTCTCAATTCCGCCGCGCAGTAGTGCTTTATGTTATCTTCAAACGTATCAAGTGTTTTGGCGCTTATAAAAGGGTAGCGCATACGGAGATTTCTATACTCGTCTTTTCTAAATTCGTATGTGAATGACGTTATTTTATTTTCTTTACGTAATTTCATTGCTCTTTTCTGGAGTTTATCCATTTTTATAACAAATCTTTCCAGCGGTGATATCTGTGGAATTTCTTCTGTTTCAATTATAAGTTTAGGTATATCTCCGTTTTTTCCGTTTATAGTGAAAGAATCAGGTTGTTCTGCAGCAAGTTTATTAATGAATTTTATAAATTTTCTGTCCCCGTGTGCACAGCAAACAATACCCCTTGTTCGATGTGTGCCCATATTCCCGTATAGCATGCCTGTAAAATTGATATTTTGAGCTTCCATACTTTTTTTAAAACACATAAAAAAAATTTTTGCTATAATATTTTTGTGGTAATTTTGGAGGTATTATATGAATAATTTTGAATATTGCTGTCCTACGCATGTTGTATTTGGGAAAGGTTCGATTTCTAAATTGAGAGAGTTAATTCCGCAGGATAAAAAAGTTTTAATGATTTACGGCGGCGGCTCTATTAAAAAAAACGGAGTTTATGAGCAGGTAAAATCTGCATTAGATGGATATAATCTTCTTGAATTTGGCGGAATTGAACCAAATCCCAAGTATGAAACATGTATGAAAGCAGTTGAAATTGTAAAAAATGAGGGTGTGGACTTTTTGCTTTCAGTCGGCGGCGGCTCTACTCTTGACGGTACAAAATTCATCTCTCTTGCATCCTGCTATGACGGAGATGATGCTTATGATGCTATTATGATAAGAGAGGAACATCCTGACAGAGTTATTCCGATTGGTGATGTAATTACATTGCCGGCTACCGGGTCAGAGATGAATGATGGTGCTGTTATTTCAAGATTGGCAACTGATGAAAAACTTCCGTTCCATGATTCAAGAGTTTATCCTAAATTTTCAATAATTGATCCGGAAGTTACGTTTAGTTTGCCTGTAAAACAAACGGTTAACGGTATTGTTGATACTTTTGTTCATACGATGGAGCAGTATTGCACTTATGATGTAAATTCACCGCTTCAAGATGATTGGGCACTTGGAATTTTACGCACTTTAATTAAGGAAGCTCCGAAAGTTCTGGCAAATCCTTGTGACTATGATGCAAGAGCTAATATTTTCTGGTGTGCGACCTGCGGTTTGAATTACTGGATTAGTTTAGGTGTTGTTCAGGATTGGGCAACTCACATGATAGGTCATGAGTTAACTGCATTTTATGGCATTGATCACGGACAAAGTTTAGCTATTGTAGAACCACGTTTACTAAAAAATCAAAAGGTTGCTAAAGCTCAAAAATTGGCAAAACTTGCAAGAGAAGTTTTTGGAGTTAATGAATCAGTTGACTTAAAGGCTGCTGATATTGCAATAGATAAAATTGAGGAATTCTTCAATTCTATTGGGATGAAAACTAAACTTTCAGATTACGGAATTGATGCTGCTGAGGCAGCGCAAAAGGTTCGAGACAGATTTAGAGTCCGCGGTACAAAAATCGGTGAAAAATGTCAGATTGATGCAGATGTCACTTATGATATTTTGATTAATTGCTAGACTGTTTGTATTGAATAATAAAAAGAAATGTTATTTGAAGATGGAAGCTATTGCGTATTCTAAAAGTAACATTTCTTTTTTTTGTTTTAAATTTATATTATTTTAGAATTTCTTGATAATTTTGAAAGTCCGTAATTATCTCATCAACACCGAGTTTTTCATAAAATTCCGGTGATTCCATGGATGCAATGGCTATAACTTTTCCGATACCGGCGTTTTTTGCTGCATTTATTCCTGATATTGCATCTTCTATAACAATGCAGTCTTCGGGCTTCAGCCCCAGTTTTTGCGCTGCAATAATGTAAATATCCGGAGCAGGTTTACCCGGAATTGTTCCGTCTGAATAGACTATTTTATCAATATCAAACCATTTGGAAAGATTAAATTCTTTTATATAGAAATCTACATTGTCTTTTTCGCTCATTGTTGCAATTGTCCGTGGGATGTTGTTTTCTTTCAGGTAATCCAGAAAGTTTTCTGCATACGGAGCGAGTTTAAACATTTCCGGACGTTTGCGGCACATATTTCTGTAAACTTCTTCTTTTTCAAAAGCGAGTTTTTCAACTAAATCATGTGTCGGTTGTTTGCCTATAGCGTAAGCTATAATGTCTTCATTTGTACGTCCGAACATATATTGCAGCATTTCTTCATCAGAAAAAGGCGTGCCGCGCAGCTGCTTTGAAAATTCTCTCCACGCTTCTAAATGTAATTCCGAATCCCAGAATAATGTTCCGTTAAAATCAAAAATTATGCCTTTATATTTCATATCCGTTTAAATTTCTTCGTCGTCTTTTGCCATCTTATTGTAAATTTCTAAATATTCTTTTGCAACTTTAGGGTTGTTGAGTTTTTTATAAACGTATGCAAGATTATAGTAAAAATCAGGTTCCTGATTATTTATTGTAACCGCTTTTAAAAATTCGTTTCTTGCGTCTTTAAGTTTTCCCAGTCTAATATATGCACATCCAAGATTATAGTGTGCGTAGGCAAAATCATCTTTTGCTTTAATTGCCTTTTTGTATTCGGTAATGGCATCTTCTATTCTGTCGCTTTCAAGATAAATATTACCAGTATTATAAAGTGCTTTATAATTTTTAGGTGAAACTATCAGTGCTTGGGAATACATATATAGGGCATCATCATTTTTTTGTGTATCGTGCAGAATATTGCCAAGAAAAAGCCAATTTTCAGTTGTTCTCTGGTTTTCCGGTATCTGCAACAGTAAATCAAAAGCCGGTCTAATATTATTTTCTGCATAAAGTAATTTAGCCTGCTCGCTTCTATTCTCTTCTGCAAAACAGAGATTTACGGAACATAAACCCATCACCAATAATGTTAATATCTTTTTCATAATTTCAGTATACGATAAATAAAATAATTTTTCCAAAAATTTGACGAAAAAAATAAAGAATGCATAATGTAATTGATGTCTCTTTTACTGATTTAACACCCGCATCCAACTCCTTGATGCGGGTGTTCTTTTGTAATCAGTTTTAAATTTCTTCCGGATTTAATGCACAAGCCATAGTGTTTGTTGCTGAAACCATTTTGACAAATTTTTCAACATCAGCATTAATTTCAGGAAATGTATTGTAATGCATAGGTATTACAGTTCTTGCTTCCAACCATTTAGCAGCAACTGCAGCGTGCTCAATATCCATTGTGTAATATCCGCCAATCGGCAGCAATGCTATGGTTGGTCTGTATAATTCTTTGATAGTTTTCATTTCTGAAGTGAGGCAGGTGTCTCCGGCGTGGTAAATTCTTACACCATCAATATCAAGAATTATACCGGCAGCTTCTCCTGCATATCTGCCGTCTTCTGTAGAGCTTGTATGGAATGCAGGAACAAAAACAGCGCGTCCCCAGCTGTAATTAATCCAGCTTCCAAAGCCTACTCCTTTTGTATTTGCGCCTTGTTCTTTTAATATTTTAGCAAGCTCCGGTACGCAGGTAATTGTTGCATCTTTTTCTTTTGCAATTTCAACGGCTTCTCCTACGTGGTCAGAGTGACCGTGTGTTACAAAGATGTCAATTATATTCGCTTTTTTATATTTGTATTTAGGATTAATTGACACCCACGGGTCAATCAAAATGGATTTGTCTTCGTGTTTAATTTCAAAGGCACTGTGTC
Source organism: Candidatus Gastranaerophilales bacterium (assembly GCA_944323595.1). Classification (GTDB taxonomy): domain Bacteria; phylum Cyanobacteriota; class Vampirovibrionia; order Gastranaerophilales; family Gastranaerophilaceae; genus CALUVN01. Next base: position 8,284 of record CALUTF010000026.1, read on the forward strand.
CTATGTATTTTAAATCTACCATATAAATTCTCCTCTTTTTCCTACTATTTTAATATATCAGATTTTAGTATAAAATACAAATATGAATAATTATGAAACATTAATGAAACGTTGTTTTGAACTTGCAGCAATGGGAGAGGGTGCAGTTTCTCCAAATCCTCTTGTGGGATGTGTGGTTTTAAATAAAGACGGTGACGTTATTTCAGAGGGGTATCACCATAAATACGGCTGCAATCATGCAGAGCGCGATGCTCTGTTAAAACTTCATAACGGTGAAGAAAGTGACGGAACGCTTATTGTAAATCTTGAGCCCTGTTCTCACTTTGGCAAAACCCCGCCATGTACGGATTTGATTATAGATAGGGGAATCGCCAGAGTTGTAATTGGAATGCGTGATGTTAATCCTAAAGTTGATGGTATAAAAAAGCTTCAAGACGCCGGTATAGAAGTTATATCAGGGGTGTTGGAAGATGAAGCAAGAAAATTAAATGAAGTTTTTATTAAAAATATGACACAGCATAAAACTTTTATTGCGATAAAAACTGCCACCACACTTGACGGAAAAATTGCGACCTCAAACGGCTCTTCTAAATGGATTACTTCTGAACCTGCACGTGAGGAGGTTAAAGTTATCCGTAATCGTTACGATGCGATTTTAACTTCTTCTTCAACCGTTATTGCTGATAATCCTACAATGGCTCATAGAAAAAAAGTTATTTTGGACAGAAATTTGCGTACTGAATTAAATTCTAAATTTTATCAGGATGGTGAAATATATGTATTTTGTTCAGGTAAAAACGGAGTTGAAAAAAATATAACTTTTATAGATACTCCTGTAATTTCCGGCAAATTGGATTTGGAATTTATTCTTAATAAATTATACGAACTGGGTATATACAGTGTTCTGGTGGAAGCCGGCGGACATCTGAACGGTTCTTTTTTGCCTTTTGCTGATAAAATTTACCATTTTATTGCTCCTAAAATTACAAACGATAATTCTTCACTTTCTGCTTTTGATAGTGAAGTTATTGACGATATTAACAGGTCTAAATTATTTAAATTCGATTCAGTCAAGGCTTTTTCACCTGATGTTCTATTAACTTATTATCCTATGGATAATAAATAAAAAAAGTTGTATAATCAGCTTATGGAAAATGTAATTAAGGTTTCACAGGCAGGAGTGTTTTATCCTGCAGACAAAGATGAACTTTCTGTTATGATTGATGCTTTTTCCCCTGATGAGGATGCGCCATATAAATCTAATGCAATAATAGTGCCTCATGCCGGCTATATTTATTCCGGCGAGCTTGCAGCCTGCGGGTATAGTTATCTTAATCCGGATGTTGAAACTGTATTTATATTTGCCCCGTCCCATTATGTCAGATTGTACGGCTCTGTAACTACCGGTGCTGACTTTATTCTTACTCCGCTTGGCAAACTTCCGGTAAACCGAAAATTGGCAGATGAATTAAATCAGGATTTCGGAGTAGAGTTTTCCGGAGAGGCTTTTCAGCGTGAGCACGCTTTTGAAACCCAGTTGCCCTTTATACAGAAATTTGTTCCCCACGCTTCGATTGTTCCTGTCATTTACGGCTGTGAAAATTTTACTAATATTTCAAAGATTATTGAGCATTATGACAACGGGGCGAATGCATTTGTTATATCAAGTGATTTAAGCCACTTTTATCCTGCAAGAGAAAATATAAGGATGGATACATATACTGCATCCTTAATTGAAGCTAATGAAACTGTTAATTTTGACTCGGATAATGCCTGTGGTGCTGTCGGTATTTGTGCACTTATGGATTATGCTAAAAAGAAAAATAATTCTCTCATTCGCGTCGGACTGACCAATTCATCCCGGGTTACTGGAGATACCTCTTCCGTAGTCGGTTACGGAAGCTGGTTTATGTATGACGGCGGAAAAAATGATTTTATTAAAAAATATTATTCCAAACAAGTGATAGAGCTTTGCAGAAAAACTATATCAGCAGGTTTGCATTCCTCTTCTTACGTTCCGCAGAATTATCCGTGCGTATTTGAAGAGTCCGGCGCCTGTTTTGTGACTCTTACCATAGCAGGACAGCTAAGAGGCTGCATCGGTTCGGTTATTGCACATCGTTCGCTTATTATGGATTTGATAAAAAATGCGCATTCTGCTGCATTTGCCGATCCTCGTTTCAAACCGCTAACATCTGAGGAGCTTTACGAAATTGATATTGAAGTATCACTTCTTTCATCGCCTGAAAAAATGCAGTTTAAAACGGAAGATGAACTTATGGAGCAAATTGTTCCGCGTCGTGACGGTATAATTATTCGGGATGGTAATTATCAGGCTGTATTTTTGCCATGTGTATGGGAGCAGCTGCCTGATAAAACAGAATTTATGCAGGCTCTGAAACAAAAAGCAGGACTTAAGAAGTCCTACTTTTCAGAAACTTTTACAGCTTTTAGATTTTCTGCTGTTGAGCTTGCTTGAGCAAATTGTTAAAGCCTGCAGGTGCTGTTGTTTGTGGTATTTGCGGTGCTGCTTGAGGTTGCGCCGGTTCAGGTTGTACTTGCGGGGCTCCGTCTGTTAATTTAGCGACTGCTTTATCAATGTTTTTGCCGCCTCTGAATGGGCCTGCTACTCCTCCTGCAAGTAAACCAGCTGCCCCACCGCAAAGTCCGCCTAACCATTTATCCCATACCGAAGTTGGTAGTTTTTTGTGGACTAATGCTCCGATAATTGCACCTATTATGACACCTGCTGTTGCGCCACTGCCTAAGGCTATGCCTTCCTTTACTTTCCCTTTTTGATAGGTTTTAATAAACTCGTCAACCTTTTCAGGGCTTGTAAGATAAGTTCTGTAAATACCTTTTCTATCCTGTACAGCAATTGTCTGAGTGCCGTCTTTATTGTCTACTCCGACAACAGGACCGCCTAAACTCATAAAATTGTATGTCATACACATAACCTTTCAACTTTAACACTTCCACATATTATTATAAACGCAGAATCGTTATTTTTATTGCCATTGTGTTAAGTTTTATTAATTATGTTTCAATAAATTTGCCGTCAAAAAGTTCTACAACCATATTGACCTGATCAGAATACATTGAAGATATTTCTGATTTTGTTTTGGATTCAATCTTCAAAGCTTCTTCTTTCGCATCCTGAATGACTTCCGGAGAGGGTTCCGGTTGTTGCGGTTCAGCAGGTTTAGGTTCCGGCGGAGGTGTTATTTGCCTGGGAGACACCGCGGGTGCTACAGGGACATCGTCAGCTTGCGGAAGTCTTACGATAACTTTTGAATTTTGCTGAGAAAATAATGCATCGACTGCATTTTCAAGCATTTTCTTTTTGTTCCCCTCAACAAATTGTTTTAAGAGCACTTCGTTTTTCATTGTGAGAATAACGCCGTCTGGTTCAATTTTAATAGGGTTTGCCCATTGTTTCAGTAGTGCGCGTGTGGGTGCACTCTGTACATTTTGGAGTAAGTTTTCCCACATAACAGCTATGTTTCCTGCCGGAGTAAGCCCTGAAGATTTTGGCATCGGCGTAAACTCTTCTACAACCTGTGACGGAGCCGTTTCTTCAGCTTTAACTTTTGGTTCAGTTTTATTTTCCTGTACTTGTTTTTGTGTTGGTGTGATGGCAGGCTGAGGAGATGGCGGAGTTGCGTTCGGCTGTTTCATGACAGGTGCAGGCGGGGTTTTGTATGCAGATACATTCACCGGCTGTACTGCGCCACCTTCAAGACGTGAAATTCTTGCCTGTAATTCCATTAATGTTGTATTTTCTGTCAGGTTAGCAAGATCTATTATGCCGACTTCCAGCCACAGGCGCGGATTGTTTGTAGTTTTAACTTCTTTTATATAGTTTGATATTTTTTCTATAATGAATACGATTTGGTGAGTTTCAATCTGTTTGGACTGTTCTTTAAGTTTGTTTATTTGCGCGTCATTGAGTTGTGTAAGTTCTGTGATTATTTCTTCCCTGCAGTTTTTGATTATCAGCAGATTTTTAAAATAATCAAGCAGGTTTGTTAAAATTTGTACCGGTTCGTTGCCGGAGTTATAAATTTTTTCTAATACTTCAATGGCATCCGGCTGTTTTGAATGGATTATTTTATCAGCAAGTTCACAGAGCACATCAAATGAAATTCTGCCTAACAGACTGTTTATATCATCTGTTGTGATGGCGTCGGTTCCGTCAAGAACGCTCAGCTGATCAAGCAGTGCTATACTGTCACGCATACCACCTGCAGAGTTTTTTGCAATGGTAAACAGTGCATCATCTGTAATGTTAATCTTTTCTGTGTCAGAAATCATTCTGAGGTGTTTTACAATATCATCGGTTGTAATTCTTCTGAAATCAAATCGCTGGCAGCGGCTTTTTATTGTATCAAGAACTTTATGCACCTCTGTGGTTGCGAGAATGAATATAACGTTTTCCGGCGGTTCTTCAAGTGTCTTTAAAAGCGCATTAAATGCTGTTGTTGAGAGCATGTGAACTTCGTCAATAATATAGATTTTATATCTGCTGTTGACGGGCGCATACATAACTTTTTCCAGAATATTTTGTGCATCCTCAACTTTTCTGTTGCTGGCCGCATCAATTTCAATTACATCCATAGGAACAGAATTTGTAATATCAACGCAGTTTTCACAAACGCCGCAGGGATTGACAGTAGGCCCGTTTACACAGTTAAGTGATTTGGCAAAAATTCTGGCTGTTGATGTTTTTCCTGTGCCGCGCGGTCCCGTAAACAAGTATGCATGTGCAATTTTATCCATATTAATTGCATTTGCAAGAGCTTTTTTTATATGTTCCTGCCCGACGACTTCTTCAAGTTTTTGAGGACGGTATTTTCTGTAAAGCGGTATGTATTTTTCATTCATGATGATATAATTATAACAGAACAATTATAAAAGGACAAACGATTATGAATTTAATTAAACCCGCAGGGTTAAAGGCAGGAGATACGATTGGGCTCATTGCTTTATCAGGAATTATTGAGGATAAATTAAAGGTTGAGCGTGCTGTTGAATATTTTAATTCTCTCGGATACAATGTTGTTTTGTCTGAAAATATATATGATACAAATCGTTATCTTGCGGGCAGTGATGAGATTAAGATAAGTGAATTGCACAGATTTTTTAAAGATGACAGTATAAAGGCTGTTATTTGTGTCCGCGGCGGTTATGGGGCAATCAGGCTTATTAATAAAATTGATTATAATATAATCAAAACACATCCTAAGATATTTTGTGGTTTTTCGGATGTTACGGCTTTGTCTTTAATGATGTTAAAGCGTGCAGGGTTGATTACATATTCTGCGCCGATGGTGATGAGTGATTTCGGTCTGGAAAAACGTTCTGATTTTACTATGGACAATTTTTTTAACGTTGTCACATCAGGACGCGAGATTAAATTAAAGAATGAAGATAAGATATATAAAAACGGTTCTGCAGAGGGGATTTTCTGGGGGGGGAATCTTGCTACGATTGTATCTCTTTGCGGGCTGGATTTTATTCCTGATGAGCCTTTTATATTTTTTGTAGAGGATTTAAATGAGCCTGTTTATAAGATTGATAAAATGTTCACCCAGCTTTTTAACATTCCGGAATTTAAAAAGAATATTCGGGCTGTTATACTTGGAGAATTTCTTAATTCTGAAAATCAGGTATGGCTTGACGACTTGTTTCAGGAAATTGCCCTGATGCATGATATTCCCGTTGTAAGCGGTTATAAGATTACCCATGGATATGACAAGCTGACTCTTCCGATTGGTGCTTATGCTTCACTCATTGACGGTGAACTTTTTATAAAATAGTCTTTTCTTCTAATACACAATGACATTGTTTCTTTTGTATATTGATGATATATTTTTCTTGCAAAGGATGTGTATTATGAATATTTTATTTGTTATTGACAGGATTGAGCTTAAATATTTTGAATTTAATGATCTGGTAACCAATTTCTGGATTATAAAGGAATTTTTAAGACGAGGCGAAAATGTATGGATTACAACTATTGATAAGTTGAAACTTATTTCATCAAAACCTTACGCGGGTTGTTTTCATGCATTATTAGATGGTGAAAATATTATCTATAACAAAGAAGAGTGTTTAAAACAGATAGAAGATTTCAGGCTTGTAATGTTCAGACCGGATCCGCCTGTTGATATGGATTATATCAGTGCCACTTATATTTTTGATTTTGTCGATAGAGAAAAGACTTTTATTATGAATGATACAAAGTCGATAAGGGATTTTAATGAAAAACTTCACGCAGTAAAATTCGCGGAATTTATGCCGGAGAATATTGTTACTGCTTCTAAAAAAGATATAATGCAGTTTTTATCACAAAATGAGGAGATTATTTTAAAACCTTTGAACAAATGTTTTGGTTCAGGTGTGTTTTATCTTAAGAAAGGTGATAAGAATTCAGCCGCTATTATTAAGACTGTGACTAATAACGAATCTATGCTTGTTATGGTGCAAAAATATATCCCGCAGGCTGTGTACGGCGACAAGAGAGTTTTAATTTTAGGTAATGAGGTTTTGGATTATTGTGTACAAAAACTGCCGAGCAATGATGATTTTAAATTTAACGAGCATAACGACAATTGCGTTAAAAAGGCGGTTTTATCCTCTACGGAAAAAGAAAATTTTACTAAAATTGCAAAAGAATTAAATGCCTCTGGTTTGTATATGGCAGGACTTGATGTTATTGACGGTAAAATCATAGAAGTGAATGTTACAAGTCCTTGTTATTTTATAAGAGAGATTAACAACGCATTTGGTATTAATCTTGAACGGATTATTGTTGATTATATTCTGTCAAAGGTTAATGCCTCAAATACGCTTAAGGTTTAGTTAAAACCATTCCTGTTTGGGCGGGGTGTAATTGAGTAATTTTTCGTCTACAAACTCTTTGAATAAATCTACCATATATTCAAAGCCGTTTTCGTGCAGGGATGGATTTTGTTTTTCTGCTATAAGTTCTTTAAGTTTGACTTCTGTTTCTTTGAGAAGCGCTTTGTCAGGGAAATAATTAAACGGATCGCCCTCAAATCCTCTTGCATACAGGTTTGTATCAAGTTTATCCAGATTTAATTTTTTTACAGGAACTTCAAGCAGCCTTTGCGCGTATGCATTGCATAGTTTACCTAAAATCTTGGGCGCGTGTTCTGTTTTATCTGCGTCAATTGCGTGGTATATAAACGAAATAGGATTGTATTCTTCCATTTTGAAATTAGGGCTGAAGTCAATACAGGTCATATTTTGTGAAATAGGGTCAACAAGCAGATTTTCACCAAACCTGTCAAAGTCTATCCCTTTTTCTTTTGCGTCTTCCACCTGTTTAATTACATTTTTAAAGGAGTCTTCAGGAAAATTATTTGCAACAAGTTCCTGCAGCGCTTGTTTTACTTTTATGCCGGATGCAGTATCGCTGTGCCTCATAATTTTTAGAGGAATTCCGGGGACATACCGCATAAGCTGTGTATCAGGTGAAAGATGTGCTACAACATGATTTACTTTATCATATTTATCAAGCTTCATATCCAGACCAAGCTGTTTATTTTTATGATTTCCTTTTTTGATATGTCTTATACAGTAATAAGGATAATCCTGAATTTTAATAGCTACGGCTTCCTGCCCTTCTCCTATGACGAAATGTTCTTTGAGTGCCTTTTTGCATATTTTTATAATTTTGTCCGGTGGTAAATCCATTAAATCGACAGCTTTTGGTATCCCGCCGCTGAACGAAACAGTATCTTGTTTGAGGGGGGCAAGGTTAGGGTATGATGCTTTGTTATTTGTATAATTGCTATTTATCTGAGTAGTGTTTTTTGTGTTAAATAAATTTACTGCTTGTATTAACATTTTTTATCCGTAATATTGCTTCATTACGGATTTGAATGCGTGTGAATAAAAAAAATTGCCTTAATGTGAAGAATTCTTTACATTTATTTAACGCGTGAGAATACTTCTACATTCACATCATCAAAGGTGTTTTCGTTGAAGTAAGCACAGCTTGCAACCATGGCAGCGTTGTCCGTACAATATTTCATTGCAGGTGCATTCACTCTGTAGCCATCTTTTTCAAGGTCAAAAACTTTTTTTCTTATTTCAGAGTTTGCAGCAACTCCGCCTGCTATGACTACCTGTTGGTAACCTTTTTCTTCCAGTGCTCTTTTTAATTTTTTTACAAGAGTTGAAGAGACAGTTTCCTGAAAGCTGGCGCAGATATCATTTACCGGCATGGTATCTTTGTCAAACGATTTGACAAGTCGGAGTACTGCTGTTTTAAGCCCGCTAAAGCTGAAATTGTAACCGTCAACTTTTGCTTCAGGCAGCTTGAATGCATCAGGATTTCCCTGCTGTGCAAGTTTATCGAGCATTGGACCGCCCGGGTACGGAAGTCCGATAAGCCGAGCAACTTTGTCATAGGCTTCGCCAACGGCATCATCAATTGTTTCACCGAGAATATTCTGTTCTGTATAAGATTTTACATCTATAATCTGTGTATGCCCCCCGCTTACAAGCAATGCCATAAAAGGCGGTTTAAGGTCTGTATCTATATAATTTGCGCACAGGTGGGCGTTCAGGTGGTTTACACCTATAAACGGTTTGTCGTGAACAAGTGCTAATGTTTTTGCCGCATTTAATCCTACAAGCAGTGAACCCACAAGCCCCGGACCGACTGTTCCTGCAAAGGCACTTATGTTTTCTGGCTTTAGTCCGGACTGGTAGAACGCCTGCTCTATGACAAAATTAATGGATTCCAGATGTTCTCTCGCTGCAATTTCCGGAATAACTCCGCCGTATTGCGCGTGTGTTTTAATCTGTGAAGCTACGACGTTTGCAATAACTTCGCGGCCGTTTTTTACAACGGCACATGCAGTTTCGTCACAGCTCGTTTCAATTGCCATTATATAATTATCATACCCTGTTCCGATATCAACAGGTGTTTTGCTTAACAAGGAATATTTTTTCATGCTATCATTATAATACGAAAAAGGATTAATAGGTATGCAGTTTTTAGATAAAACTAAGATAAAAATAATTTCAGGCAAGGGCGGCAACGGAATGGTTGCCTGGCGGCGTGAAAAATATGTTGACAAAGGCGGTCCTGCAGGCGGTGATGGTGGCAGAGGCGGCGATGTTTATCTTGTAGCAACAGAAGATATGTCAACATTGATGGATTTTAAATTTAAATCGGTTTTCAAAGCTGAAAACGGTGAAAATGGCGGAATTAAAAATATGCACGGCAGATGTGCAAAAGATTTATTTATTCACGTTCCTGTCGGAACCGTTGTAAAAGATGTTAAAAGCGGCAGTATTATAGCTGACCTGATTCATGACAGGCAGACTGTCCTTGTTGCAAAAGGCGGCAGGGGCGGAAGAGGTAATGCAAGATTTGCAACCGCGCAGAAACGTGCTCCTCAATTTTGTGAGCCGGGTGAACCGTCTATTGAACGGGAGCTGGAATTAGAGTTGAAACTTATTGCGGATGTAGGGCTTTTGGGTATGCCTAATGCAGGTAAATCTACTCTTATAAGCAGGATTTCTTCTGCTAAACCTAAAATTGCCGATTATCCTTTTACGACACTGGTTCCTAATCTCGGTGTGGTTAGAAAACGCAGCGGAGACGGGTATGTTGTCGCTGATATCCCGGGGTTGATTGAGGGTGCCAGCGAAGGCGTCGGTCTCGGTCATGACTTTTTGCGTCACGTTGAAAGATGCCGGTTTCTTGTGCATATTGTAGACGTTACAGCAGAAAATCCGCTCGAAAATTTTGAAGTTATTAATAATGAATTAGCGCTCCACTCTCAAAAACTGGCTGATTTGTATCAGATTATTGCTTTGAATAAAATTGATGCAATTGATGATGCAAGAAAAGCCGAACTGAAAGAACAATTTGCGGAATATTCTGATGATGTTTTTATGATTTCAGCGGTTACAGGCGAAAATGTTGATAAACTTGTTGATTTTATGTCTGTGAAAGTTGATGAAATTGAAAAACCTGTTTCAGATATTGTTGTGGAAGAGGATTTGGGTGCATTTAATAATGATGACAGTGATTTTGAAGTTATTAAAGTCACTAAAGATTCTTATGCTGTCGAGGGCGGTAAAATCAGACGACTTGCAAATGTTACCGATGCCAGAAATATAGAGCAGGTTCTCAGGTTACAGAATATTATGACAGGTATGGGTGTTTTTGATGAACTTAAGAAAAAAGGCGTAAAAGACGGTGATACTATTATAGTCGGGCATCTGGAATTTGTTCATTATGACGACCATGAGGAAGTTAAGTCTGACGATACAAATTAAATATTTGTAATATAATAGACTTATGATGAACGTTTCAAACATTATCGAAAGAATACGCGAACTTATCAGTGATGATACTCTCGTTCAGCTCAAGGATGAATTGAACGGCTATCATAGTGCTGATTTGGCTGATATTTTTGTTGAACTTCGTCCGGATGAACGTTTGGAATGTTTTAAACTTCTGGAACTGGAAAAAGCTGCCGACCTTGTGGAATATTTATCTCCGCAGCTTCAGGTTGAACTCCTTGGAGATATTGATGAAGAAGTCGCATCAAAAATTATCACTAAGCTTCCTCACGATGCTGCTGCTGATGTATTGGGCGATATGGAAGATGATGAAAGTGAAACTTATCTTGATAAACTTCCTCATAAGTTTTCAGCTGAGGTTCGTGAACTTTTGACCTATAACGAAGATACTGCAGGCGGTATCATGAACCCTATTGTCTTAACCGTAAATTCTGACATGAGTGTACTTGATGTATTAAATCATATCAGGATTAAAGCTGAAAAAGACAACATGGAATTGTATTATGTTTATGTTGTTGATAAGCAAAATCACCTTTTGGGGGTTGTTTCTTTGAGAAAACTCCTGACATCTCCGATTAATCAAAAAGTTGAAGATATTATGATTTCTGATATCGTGAAACTCCATGTTGATGATTACAGTGACTATGTAACGGATGTATTTACCAAATACCAATATAATGCATTGCCTGTAGTCGATTTGTATAACAGATTAAAAGGGATGATTACCTGGGATGACGTTCAGGATCTGGTTGAAGAAGAAACAACGGAAGAAATCTATCAGTCTTCAGGTATTTCTACGGAACTTGCTGACGAGGATGAAATTCTTTCAGGTAATATATTCCATGCAATTCGGGCAAGAACTCCATGGTTGTTTATTACGTTGCTTGGCGAGTTTATCGCCGTGCATGTGGCTCATCACTTTGACAGTACTCTTGCTGCTCTTCCGATTGTAGCTATATTTATGCCGCTTCTGGCCGGGCTTGGCGGTAACATAGGTACTCAAAGTATTACTCTTATGGTTCGCGGTTTTTCTACAGGGCAGGTTTCTTTGAGTTCCGCACTATATCACATTTTCCGAGAAATGTTTGTTGGTTTGTGCATAGGTATATTGTTCGGTGCTCTTGTTACTCTTGCTACATGGGGCTGGCAGCATAATATTGAACTCGGGCTGGTTGTTGGTCTGGCTATGGCTATTAATATGACGATGGCAACGGTTATCGGAACATTCACACCTTTCGCACTTAAAACTTTGAAGGTTGATCCTGCTGTTGCTTCCGGACCTGTAATCGCAACAACAATTGATGTAGTGGGTCTTGCGGTTTATTTTACGCTGGTTTCTACTTTTTTGATAAAGATTATTTGAGAAAATACTGAATATATGGGATATTAATATTACAATTTTCTATTAAAATTTTATAATATGAAGAGATACGCTAATAAGGTAGTGAATAATGACAGATAATTATAATGAAGAAGAAAATAATTTGAGCAGTAATATAAATGAGTCGCCTGAGGAAGATATTGAGCAACATCAGGTTAGAAGAACAGGTGCAGGTTTTTCAAGACATGCGTTGCACAGATATGAACAATCTGAATTTGTGAAAACTCTCGCACTTATTTGTATTGTTTTTCTTGTTATTTTATTCGGAATATTTCTGTTTGCCGATAATAGTGAAATGTTGAGCGAAAAGTTTGGTAAAGATTCTTTTATCGCTAAACTTTCCCAAAATATGTCCAAAAGCAGTTCCAAAAAAGAACATGCGGATTATTCTCTACCGTTTGGAATGCGTCGTCAAAATATTCTGCTGCTTGGCGTGGATTCAAACGGTGAGGGTAGTGATTTGTGGGAAGGTACCAGAACAGATACTATTATTTTGATGAATATTGATCCTAAAACCAAGACAGTCAATGCTATATCTATTCCGCGTGACAGCAAAGTATTTCTCGCCGGTAACGGAGGTATTCAGAAAATCAATGCTGCACATGCTATCGGCGGTATTGATATGACTATTAAAACAATCGAGGATACGCTCGGTGTTAAAATAGACCGATATATTATGGTGCATGATGACGCTGTTAAAGAATTAGTCAGAGCCCTTGGCGGAGTTGATATTTATGTAGAAAAGGATATGAGATATCATGATTTTGCTGGCAATCTGCATATTGATTTGAAAAAAGGCGACAATCATCTTGATGCTGATGAAGCAGTCGGATATCTTCGTTTCAGACATGATGTTCTGGGTGATATTGGCAGAACCCAGCGTCAGCAGTGGTTCTTGAAAGGTGTGTTAGAAAAACTTAAACAACCGCAAACTATTGCGAAAATTCCGGATATAATTTCTGTTGCTAATAAATATGTGAAAACAAATATGTCTGTGTATGAAATGTCTCAGTATGCAGCTCTTGCAAAACACTTTGATATTGACAAAATTGAAATTGCTCTTTTGCCAGGAGCACCTAATAAAAAAGGTTATACAAGTTATTGGATTTTGGATCCCGAAAAAACGCAGGAAGTTGTTGACAGACTTATCTACAGAGAAAAAACTGTTGTTGATTATAAAACGGCAACTTTTACTGCGAATGTTATGTATGCACCTGCACGTATTAATGACGCTCAAAAACTGATAAGTGAGTTGAAAACTTTTGGTGTTAATATTAACTGTACTGATGAAGCTTTGAGAACACATTCTCAATTCATTGCTCACTCTAATAATGTTACAAATGATTATTATATTTGGCTTAAGAAAAAGGTTCCTGCACTTGATGTTAATCAATTTGTATACGAGCCTGTAAATCAATACTGCTCAGGAGCTGATTATACTATTATTTTATCCGGAAAGTAATACAAGACTAAGAAAGAGAGTTAGATGGCATTAAGAAGAAGTGAAGAGTTAACGGCTATAGACAAGGCTTTCCGACAAACTTATCATAGCGAACTATTACCGCAGTTAAAGCGTATGGAATTTGTAAGAATTATTCTGTTTTTTATTTTCACGGTATGGTCTCTCGGCACCATTGCCTACGCAGGTCTTGCTTTATGGGCTTGCTTAAATTCTCCGGATACAACCTTGCTGCATTATTTATCAGTTGCTGCGATTGTTTGTTCTATTTTTGTTGCATATAGACTTTTGGAATTTGTTCTGAATTTAATCTTAAAAAAGAAAATGCTAAATTCTATTCTTAAGCCATTTAAAACATTTAAGGCTAATAAAATTTTTGATATCCCATCGACCCAATTAAAAGAGTCAAAAATTGTTGAAAAACACGTATTCAAGATAAATCCGGAGCGCATCGAAGGGGTGTACAAGGGTGTTGAAATAAAATTTAACACGGCACTGCTTTTTGATATTGAAAGGCACTACTCCGCCGGAAAAAGCCGGACAAAAATCAGCAATGTTTTTTCCGGTTATATTGTAGAAATGGACATGAATAAACAGTTCAGCGGACATACCATTTTAGAATCATGCCTTTATCACACAGATGAGAGCTTCTTTGACTTTTTAAAAGATGATTACTATGAAATGAATGAAGTAGAGCTTGAAGATCCTGAATTTAAGAAACATTTTACGCAAATAAAATCTACAGATCAGGTTGAAGCCAGATATCTTTTAACCCCAACTGTTATGGAAAAATTAAAAGAGCTGGACATGACACTTGGCAGATTATTGATGCTTTCTGACTTGCGTCTGTCATTTTTGGATAAGAAAATTCTACTTGTAATGAAAGTACGCAATGTCAATAATCTTTTAAGACTATGCGTGCTGAATAAACCTTTGTACAAACAAGATAAAGAAATTTGTATGTTTAAGGATACATTACTTGAAATTTTAGAAATCGTTGATGAGCTTGAACTGGACGAAAAAGTCGGAACATACTAAAAATCAGGAATAAGAAAGAGAGGTTTATATGTCAATGACAATGATTATAGCAGGTGGTGCAGCTTTAATTTTGGTTTTCTGGCTGTATTCAACCTATGTAAATGTTGTTAAAACTAAAAATAAAGTTGATGAGGCAATGGCAAGCATTGATGTACAGTTAAAAAAGAGATATGACCTCATGCCAAATGTATTGTTTTTAGCTAATAAATTCATGGAACACGAAAGAAGTCTGATTGAAGATATCACTAAATTAAGGACATCCGCGATACAGCTTGCCAGCGGGGTTCAGAATATACAAGATAAAATTAACCTTGATAATGAAATACAGAAAAAAATGAAAGAGCTGTTTGTATCAGTTGAAAATTATCCTCAATTGAAATCGGATAACACAATGGTGCAGGCAATGAAAACTTACGCAGATGTGGAAGAACACATTGCAGCAGCACGCCGCTTTTACAACGCTGCTGTTAGAGATTTGAAGAATATTGTAGAAATCTGGCCGAGTTCATCAATAGCAGCTTCTTTAGGTATAAAAGGCGACATTCCGTATTTTGAAGCCGCGGGAGAAGTTGAACGTGCACCGATTAATGCGCAGAATTATTTTAATTAAAAAATGTGCCTGACGGGATTCAAACCCGTGACCTTCGCCTTCGGAGAGCGACACTCTATTCAGCTGAGCTACAGGCACAAGTATTAAGTTTCTGTTGGGCTGGTAAGCCCAACCAACAGTAACAGCTGCGCAAAGCGCTAATTAAACCTGTTGAAAAAAATTTTAGTAATGCTTGTCAATGTACACGAAAATCTAATGTCCAGCTTTTTTTTGATTACTTTTTTCTTTATGGCAAAGAAAAAATATAAAGCCTAGATTTATAAAGGAATATCTAAGATTGTCGTATGGTTTTCTTTTTGGTTACTTTTTCTTTTTACTAAAGAAAAAGTAACTGGGCCTGGCGGGAGTCGAACCCGCGATCTCCGGTTTAGGAAACCGTTGCTCTTCCTACTGAGCTACAAACCCATGTTATGTGTTTATTTTATCATAAATTTGTATTATTATAAACACGGTTGACAGCCGGTTGTATAAACCGAAAAAGAGAAAGATTTTTGTCTTTCTCTTTAAATTTTATCAGCCCCCGCATTGTTTACATGGAACTCCGCCTTTGTTATATGCGTCTTTTCTTTCTATTTTTATACAATTTTTTGTGCATTTTTTTGCAGACGCACATGCCGGTTTATGCACTTTGCCGGTTACTGTATTATATACAACAGGCTCTGCTGTTGCAGAAAGTGTCGTAAATATTATTATTGTAAACAGTGTACTAAGAAATTTCTGCATATAGCAATTTTTCCTTTGTAGGTTTTCTGCCGCAGGATTTGTCTTCATCACAGAAGCCCCACCGTTCACATTTAGGTACCAGATAAGGTTTTAGCCATGGTTCTTCCTTGATTAATTCATCACACATTTTCTTAACAAGCGTTCTGATTTCATATTGTGCTCTTGTGCAGAGTCTGAGATTTGCAAGGTGAATCATTTCTCTGAGGTTCAGGCTTGC
>CALUTF010000027.1 GCA_944323595.1 Candidatus Gastranaerophilales bacterium
ATATACGGTTTCATTTTAGGGTTCCATCTTTGAGTTTGGTGACCGAAGTGTACACCAGCTTCCAAAAGTTCAATCATAGATGCTACCGGCATCGTTTTTCTCCTTTATCTTTAATGTATTGTACTACGGGCTAAACTGTCCCATTCAGTGTGACGGATATTTGATTTAACAGCGCAGACAAGGATTTCATATCTGGCGGCTTTACTTCCGTATTTCTGAACTAGGGCAAAACCTATCGGACTAGTATAACCAATAATATGTTATAACAAACAAAAATATATTCAAATTAAATATTGATTTTTATTAAGAAGACATTGTCTTATCCTGCAAACATAATGTTTGGCAAACATGATGTTTGCATCAAAACAACTCCTCAACTTTCAAAAAATCGCCTGTATTAGGTGTTCAAAGAATTTTAAACATCTTTGAAGTGCCGGCTTTTGTCGAAACCGTTCTTCCCCTCTCCCAAAAGGGGCGAGGGAGTATAGGAATAAATCAGATAATAAATCAATCATATTAAAATTTCCGCAGAGCCTGATTTTATATATGAACTTATTCACCTATTCACTTATCGACTTATTAGGCAGTTAGTTTTTATACATCAGGGTTGGTCGGGGTATCTCTGAATTTGCTGATTTCTTCAAAGTAGCTTTCTAAGGCTATATAGCCTTTGTAAATTTCGTTTGAAATATTTGCGTATCTGTTCGCATCAAGAAATTTTAGTTCTTTTGTTCTTATATCCAAAATCGTATCGGCGTCCGCTCTTAATTTTTCATCACTTGATGCTGCCCATTTTTGGAGCAGTGCTATTTCCTCATACATTTGTTTAACGGTTGTATATTCAAGCGTATTGAAGTCATATTTTTGGAGCAATGCTTTTTCTGCATTGGTTATTCTGCTCATTACCGCTTGAAATTTAAATACACGTTTGATGACAATATAGTTGTCAGCCGCTTTTTTATGAGAAAACGGAACATTATTTTTGGCCAGAAGCGCTGCGTATGAACGTGATGTAAATACAGCATCATCACGAGAAAATGCACTTCTTGATGTTAAGTCAAAATCTGATCTTTTTTCTATAATGTCATCTAACATCTTTCCCCTCCGAACTACATGTTAAATAATAGAATAATCATGCTTTTTTGTCATGCATGATTTGCAACTTTTTTACATAATTTAAAAAAAGAACCAACCCTTGACGGATTGGCTCTTTTTTATTTATAAATTATTAAATTAATTTTCAAGCTGCTGCATAATTTCAAAAGGTTTTTCTGCAACTTTCATAGTTTCTTCATCAATTATGCCTCTTTTTAATTCAGTGAAAGTAGCTTTCTTTGAATTAAACATTTTTTTCAAAAATTCATAAGACACTTTTGGATCACATTTGTCACCACAAGTGAATAAATCAACGGCGGCGTAACCCAATTCCGGCCATGTATGTATTGCAAGATGGCTTTCAGAGATAATTACTACTCCTGAAACGCCATAAGGGTTAAACATATGAAAACATTTTTGAACAATGGTTGCTCCGCATTCTAAGGCTGCGTCTACCATATATTTTTCAACCTTATCCAGGCTGTTTAAAGTGTTGGGGTCGCATTCGAAAAACTCTGCCAGTACATGTTGTCCCAAGTGGATTTCCTTTTTGCCGTTTTCTTTAAACGCTGTGAATGGTGATGTTATTGCCAATTCATGTGCCTCCTTTTTATAGTTCTACTTACTACATTGTTATACTTACGCTATAACATATTACAATAAACAACGAAAAATTTGTAAAATTTACACTTAAAATTTTATTTTTTTTATATTTTTTTCATCTAATCACGCTCTAATGCGCGATTGATTTATATTTTAACCTTTTAATGTTTATTAAGATTTATTAACTGTGTAGTATTTTAGATGTTTGAAATTGATTTTTGTTGCATATAAAATTATTCTATGAACAAAATATTAGTAATTGATGATGATTTGGCTATAAATGAGTTAATAAAGGTAAACCTTGAACTTGCCGGTTATAAGGTGCTTCAGGCATACGACGGTACAACGGGATTTGCTATGTGTAAACAGGAGCTGCCGTCATGCGTAATTCTTGATGTTATGATGCCTGAGGTTGACGGATTTACGGTTGCGCAGAGAATAAGAAAAAATGACGCAACGTCAGAAATCCCGATACTTATGCTGACAGCATTATCACAGGTGAGTGATAAAGTTAACGGCTTTAATATAGGTGTGGATGATTATCTGGTTAAACCTTTTGAGATGGAAGAGTTGCAGGTGCGTGTCCGCGCGCTTTTAAAACGGACGCATCAAATTCCAAAGTCCGCATCTACACGGGAACTGCTTACTCTTGGTGAAATTACTTTGCTGCCGGAAACTTACAGTGTAAAAATTAATGATAAACAGGCAAAGCTGACACCGATTGAATTTGAAATATTCAACTTATTATTTCAAAATCACGGCAACATGGTATCTTCCGCACAGCTTTTGAAAGATATCTGGGGGTATTCGCCGGATGACGATATTGAGACAATCCGTGTCCATATCAGACATTTACGAACAAAACTTGACAAAATCGCAGGCGGTAAAAAATATATTGAGACGATTTACGGCGGCGGATATAAGCTTGTTGTATAAAATTGTCAGAATTACGTATACATGAATTTATATTAGCAGCAGTCAGGTATTACAATACCTGACTGCTAAAATTTTAGAGTGAATTTTTTTTGAAAAAATTATTTTCTGAACATGTTCATCATGCCGTTTTCAAGAAAATTTTTCAGTCCCTCTGCAAAAGTCATATTTGGTCCTTTTACGGGTTCTTTAGGCATTTGTTGAGCTTTTATGGCAAGCTGAAGATTTCTGTAATCTCTGTCGCTATGTTCTAAAAGCAGTCCTACTGCTTTGTTGTAAGCGGTTTGAACTTTTGGTGTTACTTTAATCATTTCGGATGTCCTTTCTTGTTTTAGACATTTTTAAAAACCGTGCAGAAAAATTTTTGTCAGTGTTTGAAAATCTTTTTACAAATAGTAATAATTTTTATTTTTCCTGTTCATACCCGAAGTTTTTCAAAACGTTATCTTTTTTACGCCAATCTTTTTCTACTTTAACCTCAAGCCCGAGGAAAACTTTCTTGTCTACAATGTTTTCCAATTCGAGCCGTGCTTCTGTTCCTATTTTTTTTAGAAGACTTCCGCCTTTACCTATTAAAATACCTTTCTGACTTTTAGTTTCGCAGTAAATTGTCGCGGTAATTCTGTCTATAGTCTCTTCTTCACTGTATGTATTGACCTGTACGGCAACAGAGTGCGGAATTTCATCGGAGGTATTCAGAAGAATTTTTTCTCTGATTACTTCTTCTGTTACAGAGCGCATGCTCTCCTCTGTTACAATGTCTTCCGGATAAAGGAGTCCGCCTTCGGGAAGTATTTTATAAATGTTTTTTATAAGTGTGTCAATGTTTCTGCCAGTTTTGGCTGAAATTTTTACTACAGGATAATTTTTGTCAAAGAGGGTTTTGTAGGATATTAAATTTTCTTCGACTTTTTCAGGCTTTTTAATTTTATCAACCTTATTCATTACAATGATTACGGGAATTTCGGTCTGCAAAATATTTTGTGCAATCCATTTGTCGCCCTTGCCTGCTGGTTCCGAACCGTCAACAAGAAACAGAATAACATCAGCATCCGGAACTGCGATTTTTGCTTCATCAAGAAGAAATTCGCCAAGTTTGTTCAATGGTTTATGCACACCCGGAGTGTCTATAAAGACAATCTGTCCGTCATTTGTTGTGTAAATCCCTTTTATTCTTTTTCTTGTGGTTTGTGCTTTATCTGTTGTAATTACAATTTTCTGTCCGAGAATTTTGTTTAAAAGAGTTGATTTCCCTACGTTAGGGCGACCAATTATTGCAGCAAAGCCTGATTTCATTTTTTCTTTCATATACGAATCTTAACATAAAAGTATATTTTTTTTAACAAAGTAGCAATTTTTTTTCTTCCCAAGTATTATATAATATATAGTAGGGAAATATTAACGGTAGGAAATGATTAAAAAGAAAAATATATTAAGCGCAATTTTATTGTTAGGATTGGCATTAAGCCCCGTAAGTTATGTTGGTGCGAGCGACAACGCTCTTGTTCAGATGGATATCAAAAAATCAGCAGGTGATTCTGTTGATGTAACATTATTTACAACAGGCACCTCTTCTGAGCATCCTGTAGTGACTAAAAAGTCTGATAACAAATATGTAATATTAATGCCTAATGTCTCAGGCAGCCAATCCGGCAAACCTGATTTGGCGGGTATAAGCGATATAGTTTCCGATGTTGATATAAAGTCTGTAGATGACGGCACCGGCGGCTATACAAAAGTTACCCTGATAACCAAAAAGCCCGTTAATATTAAAACAAATATGCAGACAAGCGGTCCTGTTACTCCGGAACAAACCGAGTACAGACAATTAATAGCAAAAGCAAGAGCAAACGGAATTAAAACTTCACGTATTCCGTCAAATGAGGTTCCTGTTTCCGAACAGAAAAAAGAGAAAGAACCCCCTAAAACAGTTGTTACCGTTAATAAAGCAAAAAATCCCGAGATTAAGCCGGCTCAAAAGAATACAGCTAAAACTGCTATCAAGTTTAAAGAAGTAAGTGCTGATGAACTTATGAAAAAACATACACCAGCACCGACCAAAACAGTAAAACTTGAGCCCGTTGAAATAAAGGAAAGCTCTTCTGCGCCGAAAATTTCCGAAAAATTGCCGGAAGCTAATGAAGCAATTAAAACGGAAATGGATGAACAAATTAAAAAGTCAGAAGAAAAAGCTAAAACAGAGGCTGCGGCTACTGCTGCAACCACAACCGCAACGGCTGCAAAATCTTCTGCAGATACACAAAAATCTTCACACAAATTCCCTTACGGGCTTGCAATTGCTTTACTGCCGATACTCGGTTTGATGGCTCTTATCAAGATGATTAGGACATCCGTACAGCGTTCAAATATTCTGAAACAGTCCTTTATGGAAAATTTGAACAATCGTCCTGCCGTTCCTGAAAATTATGATGAAATTATTACTAATGAAGAACTTTCATGGCAGGAAAAATATAATAAATATCTTGATAAATCCGCACCTGCGCAAACTGAAACAGCAAAACCGAAAAAACAATCACGTTATAAATTTATCAGTATGCCTCAGCAAAACGATGAAATAGAAGAAAAGCGTGCAGAACTTGAACGCACTATGGCTGCACCTGCTGCGGAAAAAGAACCTAAACAAACAATAAAACCTAAGGCGATTGTTACTTCTATAGAGAAAATTGAAAAGCTTGACGACAAACCTCCTGTTATAAGCGAAGTTGAACCGTCTCCGAAACTTATAAAATCTGAAGATAATGTTATCCATGAAGAGATGACAAAAACTATTAAGTTGAAAGCTTTCGCATCCGGAGTTTCACTGGAAGAAACCAGCAGAAGAAAAAGCTTGAACAAAAAAGCTGCACAAATGCTTTCCGAAGAAGATTCAGAAGTAAAAATCAAGCCGCTGAGAAATTCAAAACTTTCATCAAGTGTCAGAAGACTCTCTGATGCGAATTTGAAGATGGCTGATGTTACGGAAAAAGGTATTGAAGAAGTTAAAGCAGAACAGGATTATGTTATGACTTCCGTTGATGAATATCTCTCAATGCTGGATAATGATGTTAAAACAGAACAAATTTCCGAAGCACCTGCAAGAGTTACATCTCCTGTTTCTCGCGCAGAAAAAACATCAGTTGCTGCCAGCCTTGCTCAGGTTAAACCGTCTATGAAGTATCAAAAACCTCATATCAATACTTCAAATGAATTTTCAAATCCGATTACACAAAATTCTGAAACTAAGAAATCATACCTTGACGGTTTGATTGTAAAATCAGGATTTAATATTGATGAAAACAGAGGTTTTTACGTAGTGAATGTTGACGGCACATCAGCGCTTGTCGGACGTGTGAAAGACGAAGTTTTTGTTCTGAAAAAATTCGACAATAATGTAGAAAAACCGTTGCAGGTAAGACGCGATCAGCCAAATGTGTTTATGGTGAAAGCTGACGGCTACCGCTCACTGGTAAAAGTTGATGAAGAAAAAATGGGCGTACTCGTTGAAATGTAATCAATGAATGAGAGAGTGTTGTGTACGGTAAACTTGTAACGCTGGTATGTTCATTATTGACAATGTTGTTTCTTTGCGGATGCGGGGCGAAAGAAAACTCATCCGGTACAATTCAGTTTGCAAGCTGGGGCTCCAAATCAGAGGTAGAAATATTAAAACCTCTTCTTGCCGATTTTGAACGTGAAAATCCTGATATTAAAATTGAATTTATGCATATCCCGCAGAATTATTTTCAGAAACTTCACCTGCTTTTTGCCTCGAAAAAAGCTCCCGATGTTATTTTTTTGAATAATCATTATTTACCGGTTTATGCAAATGCAGGTCTATTGAGAAAATTTGAAGATAGTGATTTTGAAAAAGACGCTTTTTATCCGAAAGCTCTCGCGGCTTTGTCATGGCAGGGGAATTGTTACGCTGTTCCGCGGGATATTTCGACTCTTGTAATTTTTTATAACAAAGATATTTTCAAAAAACATAATCTCCCGTACCCGAAAGACGGCTGGACAATGGACGAGTTTTTATCTGATGCCGAAAAGCTGACAACTGTGCCTGACGTTTTTGGTGTAAGTTTTGAAGAAGACGTTTTGTTTTACCTGCCGTATCTTATGAGTTTTGGCGGCGGTATTCTCTCTGATGATTTGTCAGTTGATATATCAGATACAAAAGAAAGTCTTGCGGGATTAAATTTTTATGCTGATTTACGCAAACGCTATCATGTCGCTCCGCTGAAAAATGAAAGTGCCAGTGCGACAATGGCACAGATGTTTATGCAGGGGCGGCTGGGTATGTACCTTTCAGGGCGCTGGATTGTTCCGAAATTTAGAGAAGAAGTAAATTTTGACTGGGATGTCGTCTCTTTTCCTGCCGGACCTGCGGGAAGTATAACTCCGCTGGATGCATCAGGATGGGCTATTTCTGCGGATTCTGATAATCCTGATGCAGCATTGAAACTTGTTAAATATTTGTCCTCTAAAAAAGTGAGTGAGGATTTTACTAAAAGCGGACTTATTGTTCCGGCAAGGGTTGATGTTGCAGAATCAAAAATATTTATGGACGGGCAAAAACCGCATAACTCAAAAGTTTTCATCAACTCTATAGAAACTTCCAAACCTACACCTGTTTCTGTTGATTACAGAATTATACTGGACAATATGAAAGCTAAAAATGAGTATCTGTTTAATTAAATGTCAGCCTGTATTTTATTAACTTTTGTCTGTTTATCTATATTATATAGTTTTGTTTATGTCAAATAGTTTATCGAAAGACAGGTTTAAAGCCTCCATTATTCCAACTATTACAGTCAGAGATGTGTTTGCTTCTCCCCGTTCAATTTTTCCTACTACTTGCCCGTAAGACAATCCTATTTTCTCTGCAAGTTCTTCCTGAGAAAGTCCGGCTCTGTTCCGTTCCGCTTTCAGGTTTCTTCCGAATTCTTTCAAAATTGCTTTTTTGTCCATACCTTATTTTATAAACTTGACATTTACCTATCTACAATCTATAATCTACTTATTACAATCTATTAATTGTAATAAGTAATAAATACATTATTTTATGAGGTTAAGTATGTTTAAAAGGGCGTTTACTTTAGCAGAAGTTTTAATTACATTAGGTATAATCGGAGTGGTCTCTGCTATGACACTTCCTACTTTGATGAATAAGACGCAGAATAAAGAATTGCATGCACAATTTCAAAAAGTTTATTCGGAGTTGAATCAGGTTGCGATGAAATTTAAGGTAGACGAAGAAATAGCAGCTCCGGAATATTGCCGCCGTTATGGAAAAACTAAATTTATAGAAAGAATTTCCAAATATTTTAAGAATGTAAAAATAGTAGATGATACATATTACGGTTCCAAAGATGAGGAAGGGAACGCTTTATCAACAAAATACACAATTCATACAATGAACGGTACTGCACAGAGAATCCCGTTGTGTGATATGGATGGATTCAGAGCTGAAATCGGCGGACGGATATTTTCTTTTAATGATACGCCAAATGCCGGTGAAAACGGACCCAATATTTGTGTTGATATAAACGGACAAAAAGGACCTAATAAATACGGATATGATTTTTTTATATTTATATTTACAACAGACGGATTTGTAATTCCAATCGGTCAGGAGCATAAAAATAATCCGACGTATGTTGCAGGCGGTGACAATAACGCACTTAATTTTTGGAATCCTCCTGAGTATTGTACTGCGTCCAGAAATACTCAGGGCTGGCAGGCAGCCTGCTCATACTGGGCTTTAAAAAATGAACATCCCCTGTTTGACGGGAAAGATTATTGGAATGATTTTTTGAATGAGCCTAAAAATTAAGTTATTTATGTTAAAATCTTCTTATGAAAGACTTTGATTTCTATATAGTGCCGACACCCATCGGAAATCTGGGTGATATTACAAACCGAGCAATAGAAATTTTAAATCAGGTTGATATTATAGCCTGTGAAGATTCGCGTGTTACCCAGAAACTTCTTAATCATTTTGATATAAAAACAAAATGCATTTCGTATCATAAATATAACGAAAAAGAACGTCTAAATTCGTTTTTGGAAATACTAAAAAGCGGGAAAAAAATGGCACTTGTTTCAGATGCCGGTACTCCTCTGATTTGTGATCCCGGTGCTGTTCTGGTTGAGGAATTACGTGAAAATAATATAAAAGTTACGGCACTTCCGGGAGCAAATGCCGTGATAACATTTCTTTCCCAAATTCCGCGTGAAGATGAAAGTTTTACGTTTATTGGTTTTTTACCTAAGACACAATCGGCACTGGAAGAAATTTTTAATAAATATAAATATTCCGATGTCGTGTTTTATGAATCCCCTAACCGGCTTTTAAAAACTTTAAGTATACTGAAAAATATAAGACCTGAATCGAAAGTTGCTGTCGGCAGAGAATTAACAAAAGTTTTTGAGGAAATTGTAATTGACGACATTTCCTCTGTTATAAAATATTTTGAAGAAAATATAGTTAAAGGCGAAATAGTTGCAATGGTTTACAGAGATAAAAGAAATTCATCCGTAAGCGATTTCGATGAAAAAATTATGCAATTAAAATCTAAAAATTTTTCAGCAAAAGATATTTCGGTTATCCTTTCAGAGCTTTATGGCGTCAATAAAAACGATATTTATAAAAAAGTGTTAAATTTGAGTAACAATATGTAATAATTATATATGAATTTATTGTAAAATTTTTACTTTTTTTTGTTTTATACTATAATATTTTTTAGGAATAGTACTTCTTTAGTTTAAGGGAAGAGATTTTTGAATTCAAAAACTGGTATAAATAAGTTAATATTAACACTGGCATTGCTCTTGATGTGTCCTTTATCTTCTCTTGCGGTTGAGGATTTGTGGGGGGACAAAAGTCTTGATTATGATGTAAAAGATACCTCTCAAGCTGAAAGTACTGCTCCTGCACAGAACGAAAAATATATTAAAGATATTGAAATTCATGGTGCAAATGTTGTATCACCCGATGCGATTCTTTCAGAGATGACTCTGAAAAAAGGCGGTGTATACAGCCGTGATGCACTTCAAACAGATTTAAAAGCTATTTATCAGATGGGCTATTTTTCTGAAAGAATGAAAGCTATTCCTGTTAAAAATTCCGATGGTACTATTACCCTTAAAATTATTGTAGAAGAAAATGCGCCTGTCACAGATTTCACTATAGAGGGAAACACTGTTGTTTCAACCGAAGAAATTCTGGAATTTCTTACTCCGATGAAAGGTAAACCGCAGAATATTTCCAAAATAAACGAAGCAATTGCAAACATTCAGGATTGTTACGGATCAAAAGGATATATTCTTGCAAGGGTTGATTCAATAACAGATGATCCGGACGGAACTATAAATATTGATATTAAAGAAGGTACTGTCGGTAAAATCCTGATTGCGGGCAACGAAAAAACAAAAGATTTTGTAATAGAACGTAATGTCCTTATTGAACCGGGGATGGTATATAACGAAAATCTTTTGAAAGAAGATTTATCAAGATTATATGCAACGCAGGCATTTAAAGATGTTACACGCGAAATAGAGCCGGAAGAAGATAATCCTGATGTTTATGATATTACAATTAGTGTAGAAGAACAGAGAACCGCAAGTATTTCAGTCGGCGGCGGTCTGGATTCCGTAACAGGTGTATTCGGTTCTGCCGGTATTGCTGATAACAACTTCCGCGGAAGAAATCAGAGATTATCATTGAACGCACTGGCAGGTACCGGTGTAATTCTTAGTGACTCTGCTATCAAACGACGTATGAACCTGCAGGCTGAATTAAGCTTCTTTGAACCGTACTTTTTGAATGCTGATACATCATTGATGGCAAAAATATTCTATAGAGACTTCGGCAGCTATCAGGTACCTCTTGCAATTGAAAGAAGAATCGGTGGTGAGGCTACCATTGCTCATAGGTTTAAGAAAAACAGACACCTGACTTCAACTTTATCTCTCGGATTGGAAAATATTGATGTAAGTGAAGGTGATTACGGTAAGATTTTAGGGATGTACAATAGGTATAATATTCCTATAGCCGAGCGTGCAAAACAATTGGAAGGCGGTCTGTTCCTGTCTGTAAGTCCTGCATTAATATACGATACAAGAGATTCCGCAGCGGTTACACGACGCGGGACAATGGCTAGTTTGAGATTTGATGAAGAATTCGGACTTGACGGCTTCGATAAAACTCACGGAAAACTTTCCGGTATGATTAAACAATACATACCTGTTGCTAAAAAATCATCATTGTCATTTACAGTTAAGGCCGGCGGTAAAATTCACGGTGACGATATGCCTGAAGTAATGGCATACAGATTAGGGGGACCTTATACAATCAGAGGTTTTAAAATGAGCGGCGTTGGTACAGGTAATGCTTTTGTAATGGGTTCTGCCGAATTTGCGACTCCGATTCCGTTTTTGGATAGAACAAGAATTAAATTCCTGCATAACTTGAGATTTACAGTCTGGGCTGATGCAGGTAAAGTATTTGGTCCGACAGTCACAGATACAATTTACGACAGACCTATGGAAGCAGTTTCAGTCGGTATCGGTTTAAAACTGTATGTTCCGGGTATGGGACCTCTGTCTATCGATTACGGTATTCCGCTTACAAATCCGGGTGAAAACGGTAATCAAAACGGATACTTTACATTTGGTGTAGGTGATATATTATATTAATAAAAATATAGGAGGAAAAATATGAAAAAATTTGGTTTAGCGGCAATTGCACTTACGGCTGGTCTGTTTTTTACACTGGGCTCAAGCGCTGATGCTGCAGGTGTAGGCTATATCAATTACGCAAAAGTTCAGGACAACTATTCTTTTGCTCAGGCTGCAATTAAGGAAGTTGATGCAAAAGCTCTTGAATTGCAACAGTATATGGTTGATAAAGAAAAGCAATACAAAGCTCTGGATACTCCGTTAAAGAAACAAAATTTTGAAGAACAAACAGCAAGAGAATTCAAAACAAAAGAACAAGCTTTGATGACTCTGAGAGCTCAAAAGGAAGAAGAAGTTTATAACAAAATTCAGGCTGCAACAAAACAGGTTCTTGTTGAACAAAAACTCGATGCTGTAGTTGACTTTAGAGTAATCTTTGTAGGCGGTGTAGATATTACCGATCTTGTAATCCAAAAATTGAAAAGCGGTACATTTTAAGGAGCAGTAATGAAATATTCACTTGACGGAGAACAATACCATATCGGTTTGAAAGCCGGTGATGTCGGTAAGTATGTGATTTTACCGGGCGATCCCAAACGCTGTAAAAAAATTGCAGAATACTTTGACGATGCAAAACTGATTGCGGATAACCGTGAATATACAACTTATACAGGTTATCTGAACGGCGAAAAAGTCACAGTTACTTCTACCGGTATAGGCGGACCATCAGCCTCAATTGCATTGGAAGAACTCGTAAATATAGGCGCGGATACTTTCATAAGAGTCGGCACCTGCGGCGGAATTGATGTTGATGTCAAAGGCGGCGATCTAGTTATTGCAACCGGTGCCATTAGAATGGAGGGAACTACAAGAGAATATGCGCCGATTGAATTTCCTGCAGTTGCAAACCTTGATATTGTGAATGCTCTTGTCGAGGCTGCTAAAAAATCTGATACTGATTATCACGTAGGGATTGTTCAATGCAAAGATTCTTTCTACGGTCAGCATAATCCGGACAGAATGCCTGTAAGTTACGAACTGACAAATAAATGGGAAGCTTGGAAGCGCCTTGGCTGCCTTGCATCTGAAATGGAATCGGCGGCTCTGTTTGTTGTTGGAAGTTTCCGCAGGGTAAAAGTCGGGTCTGTCTTTTTGACTGTTGCTAATCAGGAACGAGAAAAAGCAGGGCTGGAAAATCCTGTATTCCATGATACGGATAAAGCTATTAAAACGGCTGTTGAAGCATTAAAAATACTTATTGCAAATGACAAAAAATAAGGAGTTATATTATGTATAACAAAAAAATGCAGTATGTTATAAGAACCTGTTCCAGTGAAAACCCGCAGGAACTTCAAAACCTTTTGAATGAAATGTCTATGAACGGGTGGGAACTTTATAGCATGAATGAGGTTGAATCCGATGACGGCTTCAAGTTCAACTGTATTTTTATGTGTGAGGCTAAATCCGATGACTCTGATAAAAACGCAGATGTAATTAATATTTCAACATTTAAAAGCCAGATGGAAAAAATGCTTTCACCAGAACTCAATCCTTATGAAAATTGCATAGAAATTCAGTCCAAAATCCGCAGCCAGAAAGATAATATTGCAAAAATAAAGAAAGAGCTTGAGGGCGAAGCTCCGGCATCGGTCGGCAGAAAAAAACTTAACGATAAAATTTCAGCCGGTTTAAAAGAACTGGATGAACTAAAAATAAAACTGGCAAAAGCTACATCACCTGATGTTATGTACTCCAGATTAAAAGAAGATAAACTTTCAATTCATCTGAGTGAGGAACTTCTTGATTACGTTGATCAGGATGCTGATATTCCAGAAGAAGATTTGCTGTCTGAAACCGTTAAGTCACGTTTAAAGCTTGCGGATGAGTTGGGGTATGTTATTCCTAAAATTGTTTTTCAGGATGATGAAAATCTCAATCCGTTTGAATTTAGTATAAAAGTGCGCGGTAACAATGTTTATACTGCTACGGCTTATCCGAATTATGTAATGTTCTTTACGGATGATATTCATCTTGATAAAAAAATGAAAAATACAATAAAAGATGTCGATATTGTTACCGGCAAAAATATTATCTGGATAGAAAAAGAAAAAACAAAAGATTTCTGGGAAAAAGGTATCAACGGGGCCGAGTTTATCGCAAGAGCTCTTGAATATGTTGCCGTAAAACATGTTGATGAACTTCTGGATTATAATGATGTTGAGAAATATGTAGAAGTTGTCAGCCGCAAGAATGAATTTCTTGTAGAAAATATTATCCCTGATTTTATCAATTTGTCAGACCTCAGATTTATCCTGACAAGCCTGATAAAAGAGCGTGTATCGGTAAAAGATATTACTTATATTTTTGAACAAATTAATGATTATGCGGAAGACAGTTCCAAAATAGATTTATTGAAAAAAATTCGCTTGACATTATCACGTCAAATTTGTAATAATTATATTAATGAAGACGGAGTGATGTCTGTTTTTGATTTAACGGACAAAACAATAGATTCACTGGTGGAAAGTTTTGATGAAACCGATGACGTCGTCAGAATTAACGGCGAATTTGCCGAAAAAATTGCAGATAAAATTAACAAAAAAACAGAACAGTTAGGTCTTGAAGATAGTGTAAAATTAGTAGTTCCAATGGAGTACAGACATTTATTATTTACGTTGTTATCAAATTATGTGAGAGATATAGTTGTATTAGCAAGGGAGGAAATAGGATGTAATTGTCAATTGGAGATTTTAGCATCAATTTAAAGAAAATAGTTGAAAAAGATTAAAAAGAGTAAATAGCAAAAAAATATTTGTTAGGGGTTTAAGAATAGTATGCAAGTTAGTGGAATTAAGAACAGTAACATGGGACATCCTGTCGTGTTCGGGCGGCGTCCGACACGCGCTGAGGAACCATTTGTGCAAAGCACAATGAACAAAGCTTATGATTTTATGGGAACACAGGAGAGAGCTGTAATTACGCATGGGTCATGTTTTCCTGCTTATGACAGGAATACCAATATCGGCTCACCTTATGGCAACGGAGCAAAAGAATGGATGAAATTTCTTGCATTATACGGATTTAATGCAGTGCAGCTCGGACCGGGCGGCGAATTGGAAAAAGGCGTAACATCTCCATATAAATCATCCGCTTTTGCAAAGAATAGATTATTTATAGATTTACTTGATTTGACAGGTGACAGGTACGGAAATCTTTTGTCTAAGGAAACTTATAACAATGTAACAAAACCGCTTGAAGTCACCGATAAAAATTATGAAATGACGGATTTTAATGCGGCAGATGCAACTTACGATATTGCGCTTAAAGAAGCGTATCAAAATTTCCGTAAAAATCTTGCCAAATGCCAGCCGCAGGCAATGGCACTTGATAGAGAATATCAGGTATTTTTAAAGAAAAATTCAGACCGTCTGTCAGATGAAGGGGTGTTTAAAGTTCTTTCAGACAAATATGGTACTGATGATTACGAAAGCTGGTCTGATCTGGATCATCATCTGATAAGCCGTGTTGACAGCGGTGATGTTGATGCTGTCATTCATTACAAAGATTTATACAAATACAATAAAAATGCTATTGAGCAATATAAGTTTGAGCAATTTTTAATTACAAAACAAATCAAAGAAAACAAAGAGTGGCGTCAACAAATCGGGATGAAAAATATTAATGACCTGCTTGTCGGCTGCTCAAAAATGGATGCCTGGCGCTATGAAGATGCATTTCTTGATGATTGGGAAATGGGCGCACGCGAAAACAACAAACCGTCACAACGCTGGGGAATAAAAGTTCTGGACCCTAAGAAAATTTTCAAAAACGGAAGATATGAATTAAATATCGGCGGAGAGTTTTTGAAAGAAAAAATAGAAGCCGCTTTAGAATTCAATGAAGGTATCAGAGTTGACCACGTAATGGGGCTTATTGAACCTTATATAATGAAGAAAAGCGCAAAAGACGAAGACTTCTTTACATATCCGCCGCATAATAAAAATAACAACATTGAAAAATATATATCTGAATTAAGAAATCCTGCAAATCCGTATGAAGAATATGATAAATACTGGGATTATCCAAAACTTTTAGAGCACCTTGTGCTTCCGCTCTTTGAAAGCAAAGGCGTTCACAAAGAAGATGCGGTATGGGAAGATGTTTGCACTTATCCTGACAGATTTAAACAGGTATATTCAAAACTTCAGCTTCCTAAAATAACAAATATTGATTGGGACAGAGCGGAAGATATAATTAATGAGGGCGGTCATAATAACTGGTTTGTAATAAGCACCCACGATCAAGGGGCTACTATGAATTACCTGAAACGTATCGGCGACCTGCGAAATGGCGGCAAAGGCGAATACACAAGAGAATCAAGACCATGGAATGTTGATTATCTTGCAGGTTATTTGAACATGGATGACACCCGTCCTAATATTGCAAAAATACGCGAAGACCGTAAAAATCTTTATTTAAATAATGACAGGGAATGGACATTCGCAAAATTCTCAGAACTGTTGACAACACCGAAATTCCAGATTTCCCACGATGATTTGCTTGGAATTACCGATGAAGATGCTGTCTATAATGTTCCCGGTACAAATAATGATAAAAACTGGAGAGAGAGAATAACACCTGATTTTCTGGAAAAATATTACGAAAATCTCTCGAGCGACAATCCTACAGCTTTAAATATGCCTGAACGTTTAAAAGAGGCTTTGCAGGCAAAAGTGGATATGCAGGTAAGAGCGCATAACTATGATGCAGATTTCAAACGCGAAATCTACGAAAAAGCACAGCCTATCTTGAACGATTTAGACGTAATTATTGATATTTTGAAAGAAAAAGAACCGCAAAAATAATCAATTAATTTTTAATTTTTTTCAACAGCGCTGCCTGCTTCATAACCCGGAACAGTCAAAACTGCAGGTACAAATCTTGCAACTGCTGACCAGAAAGTTGATTTTGGCGCCATTATAGATGCTGCAAGGCAGACATCATCAAGGTGCGGTGCAAAATCTGTCGGTTTTATATCCCTGTCAATTTCTTTTTTATAAATTTTTTCATTAATAAAATTAGACACTTTGTTGCCTGTAACAATTCCTGTACCGAGTGCAGCCACGGTTACGGCAAGTGTAGGAATGGCTTTTATAACTCCGTTTATAATCTTTGCCGGTCTGTTTGTGTTTTTCAGTTGCGGCATTGCTTCAGTGACAATTTTTTGAATACTTTTTCCTGATTTTAACTTCATATCGGAATAAACAAGTCCTGTACCGCCTATAGCTCCTATTGGTATTAAAATATTACCGACAAGCTGATTTAAACTTTCACGTGCTTTAGCTTTAATATTCTTTTTGTCATCGGTAATTGCACCGCCGGCAAACCCTCCTGCAACTGATGAAGTACCCAGTGCAAGAATTTCACCGGTTTCATATTTAACTTTTTTGTCTTTGTTAATATTGAAAATAGCCCAATCTTTCATTTTAGACGAGAGGATTTTCATTGGATTTAAAGAATACCCCTGTTTTTTTGCAATAATTGCGGTTGTAGTGGCTACACCTAATGCTGCTCCTAAAAAAGCTCCGGCTTTTACATGTCTTTTTTCTGTTTGCAGTTCGGATGCCTCAAATTTTTGTTGTTGATTATTGTTAGATTTTTTAAAATTGTTATATGCAGATCCGCTGTTTAAGGTTTTATAATTTGTAACAGATTGAACTACCATAATGTCATCTTCTTTCTTCTATATGATAACATAAAACACGTAAAAAAAACTATTGCTAATTTAGATGAAAAATTAACAAAACTTAATTATTATCTGTGTTAAGCTAATAAACAGTGTAAATGTTAAGCAAGATTTACAATGCTCGAAACTTAGTTATATCAGTAGAAAACACCCTTTAGTCTAAAATATAAGAATTTATTCAGGCAAATTTTTATATTTACGTCCATTAAGTAGCATGTGATATGTGTGGAAAATTTTAAAGTATGCCGACAACAATTCAACCGACTCTAATTAATGCAAACCCTCAAACTATAAAACAGTATTCAATTCCTCGCAGATTTGTACGCGGTTTGGCGAGTCATACAATGGCGCCGTTGATTTTGCTGGAGGCTTTTGTCACCGGCGGCAGAACCATTCAGGCATATAACAGAGGCGGTTATGAAGAGGCAAGAGAACGTTTTACGGAAGAGTCTATCGGTGCATTTTTCTGGTTTTGCGGAGTCAAAGCTTTTAATGCGATGAATGATTATTTTGGTAAAATGCTTTTGAAACTTCCAACAGCAGCTTTTGATGTCGGTAAAGATAAAGTAAGAAATCCTCTTGAAAACTTTATTCGTAAATATCCTAAATTTACTAATAAAACTTTAGGTATTTTTAAATGCATGAAAGTCGGTTCAAGTATATTGCTTGCAAACGCACTAGTAGGTTTTGTCGTCCCTAAAATTAACCAGCATATAACCGCTCAAATACACGAAAAACGTATGGAAGAGATGAAAGAAAATCCGAGAAAATACGTTTTTGCAAACTCCCGTGTTAAATTGAAAAATTATATAGATAAGATAAATAATAAAGAAAATGATTTGACATTTGAAGGCGGCGGCGTTCAAACAATGCTTGCGCTGGCTCATAACTTTGAGAACAATCCGACTTATCAGCTTTTGTCAACAGATGTTGGTATTGCCGGCGGTCGTGCGATAAGTTCAAGAAACAACCATGAAAGAACAGAAGTTCTCTGGCGGGACCTGTCCTCAATATATTTCTATATGTTTAATATGCCGAATATGAACAGATGGCTTAATATGCTGGAACAGGGCGGACGTAAAACAAGACTTAATCCTGTTGCTGCAAAACAAATCCATGATGTAATGATGCAGACACTTAAAGATAACGGCGGGACAATGAAACCGGACAAGTTTGCAGAATTAATTTACGGTGACAGCCATAAATCGCATCTTATTTCTGCTTCTATGTCAAGAAAATTCAAACACGGTATAATTAATCTGGAAGACTTCATTGAAACTGTAAAAGCAGATTTTCCTGCTGATGCTTCAAAATATGAAACTATTGCAAGAAAAATGTCAAAATTGCAACCGCCTCTTGAAGGTGTTGATATTTTGACCAAAACACAGGTAAAAGACATATTCCGCGGCGGAATTTTGAATTCTCCGGAATTTATAGATAATATTTATAATATTGAAACAGGCGGTGCACACTGTGATCCGTTTGCGTATGTAAATAACAAACATCTGGAAACATTGAAAGAAGATGTTTACCATTATGCAAAACATGTGGTTAAAGAAGCCAAAGAAGCCGGTGTTGATGTAACAGAAAAATTATTGAAAAAAATCAATTATAAAAACTTTGCATTTAATATGTTTAACTGGGGTGTTGGTTTTGCAATATCAGCAACATTCCTGTCAACAGTTATCCCGAAAGTTCAGTACTGGATAACAAAAGTAACAACCGGACAGAATGAATTCCCGGGAACCGCTGATTATTCCGCTGAAAAACTTGCAGAGGCCTCTAAAAACAATAAACCTAAACAAGCAGCTTAATTTTTTTTGTAAAATCAGCCTGAATTCGCTCTTGTAAAATAATTTTGCCTGTGCGATAATTTTGTCATCGGAAAGGGAAATAATGGCAAATACATTAGTTTATTTATTAGATAATAAAATCTATATAAATTTAACAAACAGATGCACAAACAATTGTATTTTTTGCCTGAGAAATGACAAAGATGATGTTTGCGGTCAGAAGCTATGGCTTGATACGGAAGATTTTGCAGCATCAGATGTCATTGAACAATTCCAAAGTGTTTTAAAAAAAGCAGGAACTTCTTTTAAAAATGAAGCGGTATTTTGCGGCTATGGAGAACCGCTTTTGAAATTAGAAATCCTCAAAGAAACTGCCGGATGGATTAAGAAAAATTACCCCGAAATTAAAACGAGAATAAATACAAACGGGCATGCAAATTTTGTTTATAAGAAAAATATTGTACCGGAACTTGCCGGTTTGATTGATGAAATTTCAGTAAGTCTTAATGCCCCGACAGGTGAAGAATATGATGAACTTTCCCGTCCGAAATTTGAACACGCTTATGAGGAGGTTAAAAACTTTATAAAGTGTTGTTCTGATGCAGGGATTAAAACTGTTACCAGTATTGTAGAAAATTATAAAGGCAGACATCTTGATATTGAAGCTTGTCAAAAAATCAGTGAAGATTTAGGCGCAAAACTTCGAGTCAGAGAATGGATTCCTAACGGTTATTCATAAGGAGTAAAACAGATATGCAGTTACAAAATATTTCAAACATACAAAACAATAAACAAAATTTTCAAGGCAAATTAAATATTACCCCCGGAGATTTAAGTTATCTCCCCGCTAAATATGTAAGAAAAGCCTATAATGCAATGGAATCAAAAATTAAAGATAAACCGTTTGATTTGTTTATTAAACAAAACCATCAGGATAGAACAGTTAGTATAATAGCACAAAAAGAAAGCGATGCTTTGAAAAAGAATGCATTGAAAACGGAACATTTTGTAAGTGCAGATGCAGATTTATATGAAAGTGTAGCCAACCTTGTAATTCGTGAACACGAAGAAAAATTGGCAAAACAACCTAAAACTTTTAAAGAAAAATTGCAAAATTTTTTAAAAAAAGCAGGAGATAAATTTCTTGAAGTCATGGAGATTAAATAAAGATTTCAATCGGAGATAATATATGCGGACAGAAAATATTACAAAGCAAAATTTTCAAGGGAAAGCTATTTATATCAGAGGGAAATATGATTATCCGGCAAGCAAAGAAATAGAAAAAGCCGTCAAACAGCTTAATAATATGAATATTATAAAAAATAACGACTTCAATATTTTTATTAAAAGTCACAGAGACAGTTTAATGGTTACCGCAGCAAAGACAAAGCACGAGGCAGAAAATTACGGATTTGACTATAAATCACCAAAAGCAACAAGCATTAACACAAGTGCTTACCACGAATCAATTGTAGGAACTGCAAAGTTTGCGGCTTTAAATCACAGACAAAAATTAGCACAGCAACAAGAAGAATGTGTAAAGACAAAACAAACATTAACACGAAAAATCAAAAATTTATTCACTAAAAAATAAACATGAGAACCTAAAAATTACGAAGAAAGGACGTAAAAAGATGAGCATTTTAGACAAAATCATGAAACCGAAATCCATCGCGGTTATCGGTGCGTCAACAAAAGAACACACAATCGGGTCAGATATAATGAAACGATTGCAGGAATACAAATTCAACGGTAAAATTTATCCGGTTAACCCTAAAGGCGGAATTATCGAAGGTTTGCAGGCATATACAACCGTAAACGAAATTCCGGGAGATGTTGACCTTGCAATTATCGTTGTAAATTCTAAATTTGTTTTATCAACTATTGATCAGTGCAATGAAAAAGGCATTAAAGGTCTTTGCATTATCACAGCAGGTTTCAAAGAAACAGGCAAAGAGGGTGCAGAACTTGAAAAACAATTAGTTGAAAAAATTAAAGAATACGGTATGAGATGTGTTGGTCCAAACTGCCTCGGTGTTGTAAACACTAATCCAGAAATCAGAATGGACGGATGCTTTGCAGAATCACTTCCTGAACGCGGAAACATCGGTTTCGTTTCACAATCAGGTGCACTCGGCGGCGGTATTTTGAACATCTTAAAAGACCTTAACCTCGGTTTTGCACAATTTATTTCAATCGGTAATCAGGCTGATGTTAACGCTGAAACTGCTATTGAATACTGGGAAAACGATGATGACGTTAAACAAATTCTTTTGTATATGGAATCAATCCAAAACCCTTCAAACTTCAGAAAATTAGCATCAAGAGTATCTAAAAAGAAACCTATTCTTGCATTGAAATCAGGACGTTCAGCAGCAGGTGCAAGCGCAGCATCATCACACACAGGTTCACTTGCTGGTGCCGATAAAGCAGCAGCAGCTTTGTTGCAGCAATCAGGCGTAATCAGAGAATTTTCTCTTCAAAACCTGTTTGAAACAGCAAAAGTATTTGCAAACTGCCCTATCCCGAAAGGTGACAGAGTAGCTATCATCACAAACTCAGGCGGTCCTGGTATCATGGCAACCGATGCTGTATGTGAATACGGTATGCAAATGGCTAAAATTTCTGATGCTACAAAAGAAAAATTGAGAAGTTTCTTACCTGCAGCAGCATCAGTTAAAAACCCTATCGATATGATTGCATCTGCTCCTATCGAACACTACAAACAAACTCTTGAAACAGTTATTGCTGATGAAAACGTTGATATGATTATCACAATCTATCTTCCGTTCCTTGGCTTGAAAGATATTGATGTTGCGGAAGCTTTGATGGAAATTAAGGCTAAAAATCCGCAAAAACCGGTTATCGGCGTATTTATGACCAAGAACGAATTCTTCTCAAAACTTTCTGATATGAACGTTAATATGCCGTTCTTTATGTACGCAGAACAAGCAGCTGACGGTTTGAACAGATTGAATCAACAAAGACTCTGGATGGAAAGACCTGAAGGTAAAATCCCTTGCTACGATGTAGACAGAGCTAAAGTTGAAAGCATTATCAGAAATTCTATTCAAGAGGGCCGTGCTCAATTAACAACTCTTGAATCAATCGACGTACTTCAAGCATACGGAATCCGTGCTTGCAAATACGGTCTTGCAACAAACG
Organism: Candidatus Gastranaerophilales bacterium; assembly: GCA_944323595.1. Taxonomy (GTDB): domain Bacteria; phylum Cyanobacteriota; class Vampirovibrionia; order Gastranaerophilales; family Gastranaerophilaceae; genus CALUVN01. The sequence goes on from CALUTF010000027.1 coordinate 22,015, forward strand.
AAGAAGAAGTTGTTGAACTCGGTAACTCAATCGGCTACCCTGTAGTTATGAAAATGACTTCAAAAACTACATCACACAAAACCGATGTAGGCGGTGTTGTTGTAAACATCAAATCAGAAGAACAATTGAGAAAAGAATACAAAGGTCTGCTTGAAAGATTAGAAGCAAAAGGCTTGCTCGACGGACTTGAGGGCGTAATTATTCAGGAAATGGTAAAAGGTAACCGCGAAATGGTTTGCGGTATCGCAACAGATCCTCAATACGGCCCTATGATGATGTTCGGTCTAGGCGGTGTATTCGTAGAAGTTATGAAAGACGTAACATTCAGAATTGCTCCTTTGACAGATGTTGATGCTGAAGAAATGATTAAATCAGTAAAAGCATACAAACTGTTAGAAGGTGCAAGAGGTACAAAACCAGCACAAATCGGACAAATTCAAGAAACATTACTCAGATTGTCACAACTCGTTAATGACTTCAAATTCATTGACGAACTCGATATCAACCCGCTTTTGATTTCAGAAGCAACAGGCGAAGGTATCGCAGTAGACGGACGTATCAAAGTAAGAATTGAAGAAGCAAAAGAAGCTTTGAACTGCACTTGCAGCGGACAATGCTCACTTTGCCACTAATCCGTAGATAACAATAAATTTACACAAAAGACACGCAGAGGTTTATTCCTTGCGTGTCTTTTTTTCTACAGGCAAATTTTAAGAACAAAATGTTTTTATTAAATCATAAGGGGAATTTAATAAAAACACAAAAAAGGGAATAGGGGAAAATGAAAGCAGTCGGAAAAGTTGCAATTAAACTTTATGAGTATTTGGGTGCCTCAAAACAAGTAGCACGTACCGCCTCAAGAGGAACTGCAAAAGAATTATCGCAAGTGCTTTCCGGAAAATCGCGGAAAGAAAAGAAAGAATTTTTAAAAGCACTTGAAAGGCTTACTGATGATACAAAGAAAACCGCTGATGCAAATCATATAATATGTCAAACTTTAACTAAAGGGAAAAGCGGGCAAGAACTTAATCAGGCACTAGATAATTATCGTGCTCTGACTTCACCGTTAGCTGTGCGGCGTACCACAAATTGGGCGTCCAGAGAAATACCTAAAATGGTGGAATCATCTATGAAAAGCTGTCTGGATGATGCAGTAAAGCAGGTGATGCGTCCTGAAAATATAAGTAAAATCGTAAGTGACGCAATAAAAGAAGCTCGCAAACAAGCCTTACAAGATGCAGGTACATTGCTTTACCGTGTTGCTGCTTATCCTGTTAATCTCGTAAGGAGAGCTTTCATTCCGAAAGGTAAGCGCACTATGCTCTCAGAACTGATTCATAAGCCAAAAGAACAATTTAAAGATGCATACTATTCCAAATTACTTGAGAAAAAAGGACTTTCAGGCAGAGCC